>NZ_JBHYTK010000182.1:0-14435 GCF_042749255.1 Streptomyces sp. NPDC059524
CCCTTCGGGTCGCATTTCCCCGATCAAGGTGCGGGGTGCCTTTGTCGGGGGAAGGCGCGGCGAAGCCGCATGCCTTCCAGGGGCGCGGGGAACTGCGCGACCAGCCCCCACCGACCCGCACCCGAAATCCCGCCCCCACGCGGCTAGCGAAGCGCGTCGGCAACCTCACGCGCGGCATCCAGCACCCGCGGCCCCACCCGTTCCGGGACGGCGTCCGCCAGCATGACGACCCCGACCGACCCCTCGAGCCCGGTCACCCCGAGGAGCGGCGCGGCCGCACCACTCGCGCCCGCCTCCAGCTCCCCGTGCGTCAGCGTGTACCCCGGCTCCAGGGACCCGCCGCGCGCCGCGAGAATGGCCCGGCCGGCCGCCCCGCGATCGAGCGGATGCCGGAACCCGGCCCGGTAGGCCACGTGGTAGTCGGTCCAGGTGGGCTCGACGACGGCCACGGCAAGGGCCTCCGTACCGTCCACGAGGGTCAGGTGCGCCGTCGCCCCGATGTCCTCGGCCAGCGAGCGCAGCGCGGGCAGCGCGGCCTCGCGCACCAGCGGATGCACCTGCCGGCCGAGCCGCAGCACTCCGAGCCCGACGCGGGCGCGGCCGCCGAGGTCGCGGCGGACCAGGGCGTGCTGCTCCAGCGTGGCGAGGAGGCGGTAGACGACGGTCCGGTTGACCCCGAGCTTGTTGGAGAGCTCGGTCACGGTCAGGCCGTGGTCGGTGTCGGCGAGCAGTTTGAGGACTCGTAGTCCCCGGTCGAGCGTCTGGGAGGTCTCCGCGGTCACGACGCCCACTCCTTAGTGTGAGGTAGGCGGTCTCCTCCGCGGCGGTTGCGCCGCCGGTCCCGTTCGGCGACGCGCGTCAGAGGCCGCCGGTCGGCAGCAGGCCCTGCGCCGCGTGCGTCTGGTGCGTACGGCAAGTCTTCGGGCGTACCGGCTGCGCTCCGCGGCGGCTCTGCCACGGGGCGTGTGCGTTGCCCGGGAATCTAGCGAGACGGTCCGCTCAGCGGAAGACTCCGTCCAGAATCCGGTCAGTAACAAGCCGGAGATCATCGGGAATGCCCCGGTCCGCACACCCCGCAGGAACTGCGCCCCGCGCCCGCTCAGGACATGCGGGTGGCCCACTCCTGGACCTTGGCGATGCGCTGGCGCAGCTGCCCCGCCGTCGCCTCCGCGCTCGGCGGTCCGCCGCACACCCGGCGCAGTTCGGTGTGGATGACGCCGTGCGGTTTGCCGCTCTGGTGGACGTACGCGCCGACCATCGTGTTCAGCTGCTTGCGCAGCTCCATCATCTCCTTGTGGGAGACGACGGGCCGCCGCTCCGCGGGCAGCTCCAGCAGGTCGGCCTCGGTGTCGGGCTTCTTCTTGCTGTGCGCGATCTGCCGGGCCTGCCGCTTCTGGAGCAGCAGCTGCACCTGGTCGGGTTCGAGGAGCCCGGGGATGCCGAGGTAGTCCTGCTCCTCCTCGCTGCCGGGGTGGGCCTGCATGCCGAACTCGGCGCCGTCGTAGAGGACGCGGTCGAAGACGGCCTCGGACTCCAGCGCCTCGAAGGAGAACTGCTCCTGCTCGCCGGTGTCCTCGTCCTGCTGCTTGTTCGCCTCGTCCATCTCCTGCTCGGACTCGGCGTAGGGGTCCTCCTCGCCTTCCTTCTTCGGCTTGTCGAGGACGTGGTCGCGCTCGACCTCCATCTCGTTGGCGAAGCCGAGCAGGTCGGGCACGGTGGGCAGGAAGACGGAGGCCGTCTCGCCGCGCCGCCGGGACCGTACGAAACGGCCGACGGCCTGTGCGAAGAACAGCGGGGTGGAGATCGTCGTCGCGTACACGCCGACGGCGAGGCGCGGCACGTCGACGCCCTCGGACACCATGCGGACGGCGACCATCCAGCGGTCGTCGCTCGCGGCGAAGTCGTCGATCCGCTTCGAGGCGCCGGTGTCGTCGGAGAGCACGACGGTCGCCTTCGTCCCGGTGATCTCCCGGATCAGCTTCGCGTAGGCGCGGGCCGAGTCCTGGTCGGAGGCGATGACGAGGGCGCCCGCGTCGGGGATGCCCTTGCGGACCTCGGTGAGGCGGGCGTCGGCGGCACGCAGCACGCTCGGCATCCACTCGCCGCGCGGGTCGAGCGCCGTGCGCCAGGCCTGGCTGACCGCGTCCTTGGTCATGGGCTCGCCGAGCCGGGCCGCGATCTCGTCGCCGGCCTTGGTGCGCCAGCGCATGTTGCCGCTGTAGCTGAGGAAGATCACGGGGCGGACGACGCCGTCACCGAGGGCGCTGCCGTAGCCGTACGTGTAGTCGGCCGAGGAGCGCCGGATGCCGTCGTTGCCCTCCTCGTACGTGACGAAGGGGATCGGGTTGGTGTCGGAGCGGAACGGGGTGCCGGTGAGGGCGAGGCGGCGGGTGGCCGGCTCGAACGCCTCCAGGCAGGCCTCGCCCCAGGACTTCGAGTCACCGGCGTGGTGGATCTCGTCGAGGATGACCAGCGTCTTGCGCTGCTCGGAGCGGTTGCGGTGCAGCATGGGCCGCACGCCGACGCCCGCGTACGTCACGGCGACGCCCTGGTACTCCTTGCTGAGCGGGCCCGCGCTGTACTCGGGGTCCAGCTTGATCCCTATGCGCGCCGCCGCCTCCGCCCACTGCTTCTTCAGGTGCTCGGTGGGCGCGACCACGGTCACCTGCTGCACGACGTGGTGGTGCAGCAGCCAGGAGGCGAGGGTGAGCGCGAAGGTCGTCTTGCCGGCGCCGGGGGTGGCGACCGCCAGGAAGTCGCGCGGCTGCTCCTGGATGTACTTCTCCATCGCGCCCTGCTGCCAGGCACGCAGCTTGTTGGCGGTGCCCCAGGGGGCGCGGCCGGGGAAGGCGGGGGAAAGGTGGTGGGACGAGGAGCTGGTGGCGGCGGTGGTAGTCACGGTCTCCGATTACTCAGGGCTGGACGGCACGGCTACGTGTACGTCGTCGCTACGTCCGCCGCACCGGCCGGGGACCGCGGCACGGCTGCGTATGACAACCGGGCCACCTTACCGGGGGCCCGGTTGACGAGCGCGACGGACGAGGCCGGGGCGGGGGTGGTTGGGACGCGGGTCACAGATCAACTGGCCGACTCTCACCGGCAGTCGCGATCACGTCACCGCCCGCCGGGGGCTCAGCGCGCGGCCCGCAGCCGCGTCCCGACCCAGGCCCCGGCGAGCGCGACCACCGCCATCGGCAGGAACACGGCGGCGAACGCCCCCGGGTGGGAGCCGCCGGCCCCCTGCGCGACCCCGTGCCCGACCGCTCCCCCGCCGAGCGCGGCGAACGCGGCGCCGCCCGCCGCGAGCAGGACGACGCTGGTCAGGCCGTCGGAGATCTGGAGCGCGGCCGAGTTCGCCCCGGCCTCCTCCGGCGCCGACAGCTGGAACAGCAGCACGCTGGTGGACGAGATCACGAGGCCCATGCCCAGGCAGCCGAAGGCCCAGGCCACCGCGACGATCCAGACGGGCACGGCCGCGATCAGCACGCTCGGGGCGGTCGCGATCGCGGCGGCGACCAGCACCATGCCGCCGGCGACCATCCGCTGCCGGTACGGCTCCAGGCGGGGCCGGGACTGCACCCAGGAGCCCAGCGCCCAGGTCGCGCCGCCCGCGGCCAGCGAGAACCCGGCGAGCGTCGGCGACAGGCCCCGCTGCGTCACCAGCATCAGCGGGACGAACGACTCGGCGGCGATGAACGCCCCGGACGCGATCCCGCGCAGCAGCACCACCGACGGCAGCCCGCGCACCGCCCGGTACGTGCCGCGGGGCAGCACGCCGAGCACGGACGGCACGAGCAGCGCGACGCCCGCGGCACCGGGCAGCAGGGACAGCGGGCGCAGGTCCTGGGCCGCGTACTGGAGCAGGCCCGCCCCGAGCGAGATCCCGAACGCGAGCCGGATCCGCCGCCGGTCCGGGCCCGACTTCTTCTCGCCCGCGGCGGGGTCCGCGACGGGCGGGCCGCCGGCCCGGCGCCGGATCTGCGGCACCGCGAGCCCGAGCGGCAGCAGCACCAGCACCGGGATCCCGAGGAACACCCAGCGCCAGCCGAGGTGCTCGGTGACGGCTCCGGCGGCGAGCGGCCCCACGATGGACGGCACGACCCAGCTCGCCGCGAACGCCGCCATGATCGCGGGCCGCAGCCGCTCCGGGTAGGCCCGGCTGACGACGACGTACAGCGCGACGATGACCAGTCCGCCGCCCAGCCCCTGCACGGCCCGCCCGGCGACGAACAGCCACATGGTCCCGGCGGTCCCGGCCAGCACGAGCCCGGCCGCGAACGCCCCGATCCCGGCGCTCAGCGCCCCCAGCGGCCCGCTCCGGTCGGCCCACTGCCCGGCGAGCACCATCCCGAACAGGCTCGTCGTGAAGTACCCCGAGAACGCGAACGCGTACAGCGAGACCCCGTCCAGCTCCCGCGCGGCGACCGGCATCGCGGTGCCCACCGCGGTCGCCTCGAAGGCGATCAGCAGAACGACGGTGACGATCCCGATGCTGAGCGCGCGGTAGGCCCGGCCCAGCACACCGCCGTCCTCGGTGACGGCGGTGGCGGGCTCGGTCGCGGGTGCCGGGACGGATGCGGCGGTGACGTCGTCTTCGAGGGCGGCCATGCGCATCAGGGTAAGGGGCGTAGCGCTGTCTGACCCCTGTCGGAAGACCGCCTTCTGCCTGGTCCCTTGGTCGTACGACCCACCGCCCCACGCCCCCGACCGTGAACGGGACATGGCAGTCGTGTTGCACCCCACCCGGATCCCTTGAGGCGACGGCGTGCGGGCTCGTACGGTCGTTGCAGTTCGACCGGGAGCCCGCCGAGAGGCACCCCCGACCGGACCCGCTCGGCCGTGTGCCCGAGTGGCTCAGGGATTCACCTGCGCCGCATCCGACAGCGGGCTCCGCCCGCGGAGAAGCACGCGCACAACCGAACAGCACGTCTCATGGCCGTGTGCCCGAGTGGCTCAGGGATTCGCCTGCAAAGCGAAGCACGCCGGTTCGAATCCGGTCACGGCCTCGGTCGCAGCCCAACGGCGCTGGGCTGCGCGAAGGCGAAGGGGCGCCCCTGCCCGCGGACGATCTCCGCGAGGGGGGCGCCCCTTCGGCGTCAGACCGCGCCGACCCGCCGGGCCAGTACCTGTCCCGGCCACTCGCCGGAGCGGAAGCTCTCCGTGCGGACGAAGCCGTTCCGTTCGTAGTAGGCGACGAGTTGTCCGCCGCCGCCCGCCCAGCAGTCCACCCGCAGCAGGTCCACCCCGGCCCGGCGTGTCTGCTCGGCGGCGTGTGCCAGCAGGGCGGATCCGATGCCCAGCCCGGCCCGACGGCGGTCGCTGATCAACAGCCTCACGTAACGCTCGGGTTCGTCGGCCGGGGGGATCGGCATCTGCGGGCTGGGGCCGGTGTCCAGGACGACGGCTCCGACGGGCACGCCGTTCAGCTCGGCGACGAAGGGCTGGTTGACGGTGGTGTACCGCTCGACGCGCTCGGTGCCGCCGCGCGTCCGCGAGTACGGCACGGTCCCCCACTGCTCCGTGTTCCCCCGGGAGTTCATCCAGGCCACGGCCCCGTCGAGCATCCCGAGGATGGCGGGCGCGTCGTCCCCGTCGCCGGGCCGGATCCGTATGTCGTACGCGATGTCATCGGTCACGGGGCCCAGCCTAGGTTCACGTCGACGTGGTGGCGGGTTCCGTGACGACGGCCGCCTGGGGGCGGATCGGGAGGCGGTTGACGGGGCGGCCCGTCGCCGCGCGGACCGCGGAGGCGACCGCCGCCGGGGACGCCACGACGGGGGCCGCGCTGACGGACTTGGCGCCGAAGGGGGCCACCACGTCGCGTTCCTCGACGAGTTTGACGATGCGGATGTCGGGGGCGTCGAGGGAGGTCGGCAGGGCGTAGCCGGTGAGGTCGGGGCGGCGGACGATGCCCTTGGGAGTACGGAGGTTCTCCGTGAGGGCCGCGCCGACGCCCTGCGTGACGCCCGCTTCGATCCGGGCCGCGAGCTGCCCGGGGTTGAGGACGCGGCCCACGTCCTGGGCCACGGCCAGCTCGACCACGCGGACGGAGCCGAGCTCGATGTCGACGTCCACGACCGCGCGGATCGCGCAGAAGGCGAGGCCGACGAAGGCGTCGCCCTGGCCGTCCGCGTCGAGGGGCTCGGTGGGGTGCGGGCGGCACTGGGCGGTGGCCCAGAGCTCCTTGCCGTCCATGGCCTCCTCGACCGTGGTCGACAGGACGCCGTCGTAGGAGGTGATCTTGCCGTCGGCGATCTGGAGCAGTTCGGTCGACATGCCGAACTTGTGGGCCAGCGGCTGGAGAAGCTGGGTGCGGACCATCTTGGCCGCCCGCTCGACCGCGCCGCCCGAGACCCAGGTGTGCCGGCCCCGGCAGCCGGGGCCGGCCGGGGGCTGGTCGGTGTCGACGGGCGCCACGTGAACCTCGTCGATGCCGAGGGTCTCCTGGACGATCTGGCGGGCCAGCGTCGTGAAGCCCTGGCCGGTCTCGACGGCCGCGCAGATGACGGTGGCGACACCGCCCTGGACCTTCACCGTGGCGGTGGAGACCTCGTCGGCGCCTTCCGCGCCGAGCATGTGCACCATGCCGATGCCGTAGCCGACACCGCGCCGCACGGCCCCCGGCTCGCCCGCGCCCTCGGGGCCGCCGGGCAGCAGCCAGTCCTCCTCCGGCGTGTCCATGGGCAGCTCGGGGAGCGGGAAGTCCCGTACGGAGGTGAGGAGTTCGGCGACCGGCGCCGGGCAGGTCACGGCCTGGCCGGTGGGCAGGACGTCGCCCGTGGCCATGACGTTGCGCAGGCGCAGCTCGGCCGGGTCCAGGTTCAGCTTCTTGGCGAGCTTGTCCATCTGGGCCTCGTAGGCGGCGCAGACCTGGAGCGCGCCCTCACCGCGTACGTGACCGGACGGCGGGTTGTTCGTGCGGACCGCCCAGCCCTCGATCGAGGCGTTCGGCACGACGTAGGGGCCGCAGGCGAAGGAGACGGCCGCCGCGAGGGCGTCGGACGAGGTGTCGGCGTAGGCGCCCGCGTCGAGCAGGATCTGCGCCTCGACCTTCACGAGCCGGCCCTCGGCGTCGGCGTGGTGGCGGTAGCGCAGCAGCGTCGGGTGGCGGTGCGGGTGGCCGAGGAAGGACTCCTCGCGGGTGGCGGTGAGCTTGACCGGGTGCCCGGTGCGCAGCGCGAGCAGGCCGAGCGGGAGGTGGAAGCTCGGGTCCTCGCGGTCGGCGGTCGCGCCGGCGACGCCCGTGACGACGACCTTCACGCGCTCGGGCTCCAGGCCGTAGCGGGCGGCGGCGAGGTCGCGGTCGCCGTGCGGGTCGGTCGAGGCGATGTAGAGCTCGACGCCGCCGTCGGGGCGCGGGACGGCGAGGCCGGCCTCGGCGCCGATGGGGGCGGGGTCCTGGCGGCCGATGCGGTAGAGGCCCTCGACGACCGTCTCGCCGGTCGCCTCCTGGTCGCCGTGGCGCAGCGGGATGTGCCGGATCAGGTTGCCGTCGGGGTGCAACGGCTCGGCGGCGAAGGCCTGTTCGGGATCGGTGACGGGTTCGAGGACCTCGTACTCGACGATGATCGCGGCGGCGGCGATCCGGGCCGTGTCCGGGTGGTCGGCGGCGACGGCGGCGAGCGCCTCGCCGTGGTGGCGCACGAGGTCGGAGGCGAACACCGGGCGGTCGGCTGCCCGGTGGCCGGGCACGGGCCCGCCAGGGACGTCCTCGTGCGTGACGACGGCGCGCACGCCGGGCATCTCGCGCGCGTGGGTGGTGTCGATGGACACCACGCGCGCGTGGGCGTGCGGGGAGCGCAGCACGGCGGCCCAGAGCAGTCCCTCGGCCCACAGGTCGGAGGCGTACGGGAACGTGCCCTCGGCCTTGGGGGCGGCCTCCACGGTCGGCAGCGTGACGCCGAGGCCGTGCGGGAGCTCCTCGGTCTCGGGCGGGCCGGGGGGCGTGCCCGGGACCGGAGTGGTCCCGGTGAGCAGGGTGGTGGCCTCGGTCGCTTCGTTCGTCATGCCTGCCCTCCGTTCCGGAAGTCACCGAATGCGCCGTCGGCCGCGCCGCTGTCGCCGAACGGTCCGCTCTCGCCGAGGGGCGGGGCCACGCCCTCGCCGTGCACGGGGCCGCCCTGGTGCGGGATACGCGGTTCGCCGGCCTCGGACGCGCCCGGCCCGTCGGTCTCGGCCGTCTCGGCGGCCTCGGCGGACGCCTTGCGCTCGGCGGTCACCTGCCGCACCGCGTCGAGCACACCCCGGTAACCGGAGCAGCGGCACAGGTTGCCGCACAGCGCCTGGCGGGCCTCCAGGTCGCTCGGGTCGGGGTTGCCCTCGAGCAGGTCGTGGACGGTCATCGCCATGCCGGGCACGCAGAAGCCGCACTGGACGGCGCCGCAGGTGGTCAGCGCCCGCTGCACGTCGGAGGGCTGCCCGTCCGCGGCCAGGCCCTCGACGGTACGGACCTCGCTGCCGGCGGTGGTGGCGGCCGGGACGAGGCAGGAGGCGACGAGACGGCCGTCCACCTGGACGTTGCACGCGCCGCACTCGCCCTGCGAGCAGCCGTCCTTGGCGCCGGCCAGGCCGAGCCGCTCGCGCAGCACGTAGAGCAGGGACTCGCCGATCCAGGCGTCGGTGACGGGGCGGTCGCTGCCGTTGACCCGCAGGACGTAGCTGACCAGGGGGTGGTCGTCGTGCAGGGGCGTGACGACGGGGGCGGCGGGGGCGTCCGGTTCGGCGGCGGCGTCTCCGGGCGTGCCGTCGGCGGTCGGCTCGGCGGCCGCCTCCGCGGCAGGATCGACGGGCTCGACGGGCGCGACAGGCTCAACGAGCTCTACGGGCTCGACGAGTTCGCCAGGCTCGACCGACGGGGCGGGCTCGACGGACTCAGCAGGCCCGGTGGGCTCGGCGGGCTCGGTGGGCTCGGTGGGCTCGGCCGCAGGAACAGCCGCGGGTTCCGCTTGCGGTTCCGTTTCCGCCTCCGGGACCTCGTCCCGCACAGGCTCGGGCTCGGGCACGGGGTCGGGCTGGGCCCATGCCTCGTGGGCCCACGGCGCGGTCGCGCCACCCGGCAGCGTGGCGGGCGGCGGGTTCCGGTCGCCCCACTGCTCGGCGATCGACGAGGTCGTGAACTCGCCGGAGTCGTCCGCGAGTTCGCTCTCCGACACGACGGGGATCGACCACTGCCCGGTCTGGTACTCGGCGTGCTCGGGATGCGCGGGCTGCGGCTCGGGCTGCGGCGCCTGCGCGGGCTGCTCCGGCGCGGCACCGGTCAGCTCGGGCGGGAGCACCCACACCCCGGTCGCCGCCGGATCGACCGCGGCGGCACCCGTGGCCGGGCTCACCGTTATCTGCGGCGGCACGTAGTTGTGCCCGGGCGCGGCCAGCGGCGCGGTCTCCGGGAAGCCCTCGGGCGGCAGTTGCACGAAGGCGGTCGCGTCGGAGTCGTACTCGCCCGGCGGCACCGGCTGCCATCCGTCGGCGCCGGGGACGTCGGAACCGGAGGGGCCGGATCCCGGACCGTGGTACTCGTTCGTCACGACAGCGCCCTCCCAAGTGCACGCCGGGCCAGCACGGCGACGGTGCGCCGCAGATGCAGTACGGCGGGCGGCAGTTGCTGCTGCGTGCCGTCCGCTTCGGGCTCCGGATCGGGGATGCAGGCCGCGGCGACGTACTCGCCGAACGCCTGCACGGCCTCGGGCACGAGCGCCCCGCGCTCCCCGTCCCAGTCGATGAGCGAGGCCACCCACTGCTCGGCCTCCAGGGGCCGCAGCGGCATGGGCGCGATCGCGCCGACCGCGCAGCGCACGCCGCGCCGGGCCGGGTCGAGGACCAGGGCCACGGAGGCGGTCGCGCGGGCGGGCCCGGTGCGGCCGGTGGCCTTGAGGAAGACCTGCGGGGCGTGCAGCAGCGGCACCCGTACGAAGCCGATGAGTTCGCCGGGCCGGAGCATCTCCATGCCGGCGAGGAGGTGCGAGACGGGCACCTCGCGCCGGGCGCCGCCGGGTCCCGCGATGACGAGCGTGGCCTCCAGGGCGGCGAGCACGGGCAGCGAGTCGTTGGTCGGCGCGGCGGAGGCGATGTTGCCGCCGAGGGTGCCCGCGTTGCGGATCTGGGGCGGTCCCGCGGCGCGGGAGGCGGCGGCGAGGGCGGGGATGAGCGCGGCGAAGTCGGGGCGGCCCATGCGGGCGTGGGTGAGTCCGGCGCCGAGCAGCGCGTGCCCGTCCTGGTACTGCCAGCCGCGGATCTCGCTGATCCGGCCGAGTCCGACGAGGGCGGCGGGACGGAGTTGACCCGCGTTGACCTGCGTCATGAGATCGGTGCCGCCGGCTACGGGCACGGCGGCGGGCAGGGCGGCGAGCGCCGCGACCGCCTCGTCGAGCGAACCCGGAAGTACCGCGGCCTGTGTCGCCTGCGGTGCGTGCGTGGTCAAACCGGCTGCCCCTTCCCGATGTCCGGCCGTGCGCATCAGCGACGGCCTTGGCCCCGCGTGGTCCGCGCGCGACCGTCGTACCCGCCGTAACGCCTGTTCCGCCGTACGGTACGTGCTGACAGGCCGGACGTGGCAACTCTGGCACATCTTCCCCGGCACCCGGAGAGGGGGTCCGGTAGGAGGCATTCGCCCCTTCCACCTGGGAGATGACCGTTTTGACGGCACATCACCGCCTCGCACGCTCTGTGCCCCTCCGGTGACGTACGAGGGGTTTCGGACGGCGCTCCGGAAGACGGCCCGCGGACGCGAGGGGCCCGGGCCCGGTCCGCATGCGGGTCGCATATGTGCGTCGCACGAGAAGCGCGTAAGGGCCGGTCGTGCCGTCCCGGCGCGCATATCCGGACGGGACGGGCCCGCCGCGCGCACCGGCGCGATCCGGGGTGCCCGCAGGTGACGGGAGCGCGGCGCACCACGGCCCCCGGCGCCGGAACCGCCGGAACACGCCGCCCCTCCCCGTGACTCACACGATCGGGGGCGCCCCTTCGATCGGACGTCCGAGCACACCGAAAGCACGAAGGACTCCCGCACGCACGCGAGAGGCTCCCGGCGCGCGGCATCACTGCCGCACACCGGGAGCCTCCGGGGACGAGACGGAACGGGGGACGAGGGAGGGAGCGTTACTTCTTCCCGCCGTCCTTGCCCTTGTCCTTGTCGCCGCCGGCGCCCATGGACTCGTAGATCTCCTTGCACATGGGACACACGGGGTACTTCTTCGGGTCACGGCCCGGCACCCAGACCTTGCCGCAGAGCGCGACGACCGGCGTGCCGTCGAGCGCGCTGGCCATGATCTTGTCCTTCTGGACGTAGTGGGCGTAGCGCTCGTGATCGCCGTCCCCGTGCGACGTCTGCGGCGTCGGCTCTACGAGGGTCCCCGTACCTGTCCCGCGCTCGGGCTCGAGAGTGCTCATAAAGGCCAAGGGTACTGAAGCGCCCGCGAACGGCGAAGAGCCGCCGGTGCCGCCCCCGGCACGGTCAGTTGAGCGACGGGTCGTCCGGGTAGGTGGCAACCATCGCGAGCTCGCTGCGCTGGCGGCGCAGCACCGCCCGCCACAGCCCCTCGGGGCGGGTCACCGACACGTCGCCGGGCTCCGACTCGACGACGTACCAGGCCCCGTCGGTCAGCTCGCCCTCCAGCTGGCCCGGGCCCCAGCCCGAGTAGCCGGCGAAGATCCGCAGCGAACCGAGGGCCGCGGCGAGCAGTTCCGGCGGGGTCTCCAGATCGACGAGGCCGATCGCGCCGTGCACCCGGCGCCAGCCGAGCGGGGCGCGCTCCAGCGAGTCGCCGGGGATGACGGCCACGCCGAGCGCGGAGTCCAGCGAGACCGGACCGCCCTGGAAGACGACACCCGGATCACCGGCCAGGTCGCCCCAGCCCTCCAGGATGTCGCCGACGTCCACCGGCGTGGGCCGGTTGAGGACGACGCCGAGCGAGCCCTCCTCGTCGTGGTCGAGGAGCAGCACGACCGCCCGGTCGAAATTCGGGTCCGCGAGGGCGGGTGTGGCCACGAGCAGCCGCCCTGTGAGCGAGGACACCTCGGTCATGGCAGACATGATCCCGCATCTTGCCTCCGGAGGGGGAGCCAAGCGCGACAACGGTATGAACGCAGCTCAGGGCGGGCGGAAACGGAATGCGCGCGGCGGGCCCGACGGTCACCCCATGTGTCCGATTCGGAACGGTTCGTGTTGTAGCGAAGTCATGACGGTTCTGTATGTCATCGGGCTTACGGAACAAGGGGAGGCGGCCCTTACTCTTATGGCTTGGTCCCTGCCCATCCTCATCGGAACGCGAGATTCATGACCGTCACCGACGATGTACTGCTTGTCCACGGCGGAACCCCGCTGGAGGGCGAGATCCGTGTCCGCGGCGCGAAGAACCTCGTGCCCAAGGCCATGGTGGCCGCGCTGCTCGGCAGCGCCCCGAGCCGGCTGCGCAACGTCCCGGACATCCGTGACGTCCGTGTGGTGCGCGGACTGCTGCAGCTGCACGGCGTGACGGTCCGTCCGGGCGAGGAGCCGGGCGAGCTGGTGATGGACCCCTCGCACGTCGAGTCGGCGAACGTCGCGGACATCGACGCGCACGCCGGGTCCTCCCGCATCCCGATCCTGCTGTGCGGCCCGCTGCTGCACCGCCTCGGCCACGCGTTCATCCCGGGCCTGGGCGGCTGCGACATCGGCGGCCGTCCCATCGACTTCCACTTCGAGGTGCTGCGCCAGTTCGGCGCGACGATCGAGAAGCGCGAGGGCGGCCAGTACCTGGAGGCCCCGCAGCGGCTGCGCGGCACGAAGATCCAGCTCCCCTACCCCTCCGTGGGCGCCACCGAGCAGGTCCTGCTCACGGCCGTCCTCGCCGAGGGCGTCACGGAGCTCTCGAACGCGGCCGTGGAGCCGGAGATCGAGGACCTGATCTGCGTCCTGCAGAAAATGGGCGCGATCATCGCGATGGACACCGACCGCACCATCCGCATCACGGGTGTCGACAAGCTCGGCGGCTACACGCACCGCGCGCTGCCGGACCGCCTGGAGGCGGCGTCCTGGGCCTCGGCCGCGCTCGCCACGCAGGGCAACATCTATGTGCGCGGCGCCCAGCAGCGCTCGATGATGACCTTCCTCAACACGTACCGGAAGGTCGGCGGCGCCTTCGAGATCGACGACGAGGGCATCCGCTTCTGGCACCCGGGCGGCCAGCTCAAGTCGATCGCGCTGGAGACGGACGTCCACCCCGGCTTCCAGACCGACTGGCAGCAGCCGCTGGTCGTGGCGCTCACGCAGGCCACCGGCCTGTCGATCGTCCACGAGACGGTCTACGAGTCCCGCCTCGGCTTCACCTCCGCGCTGAACCAGATGGGCGCGCACATCCAGCTGTACCGCGAGTGCCTGGGCGGCTCCGACTGCCGCTTCGGCCAGCGCAACTTCCTGCACTCCGCGGTCGTCTCGGGCCCGACCAAGCTGGAGGGCGCCGACCTGGTCATCCCCGACCTGCGCGGCGGCTTCTCGTACCTGATCGCGGCGCTGGCCGCGCAGGGCACCTCGCGGGTGCACGGCATCGACCTGATCAACCGCGGCTACGAGAACTTCATGGAGAAGCTCGTGGAACTCGGTGCGAAGGTTGAGCTTCCGGGCAAGGCCCTGGGCTAGCGGCACGTACGTTGAAGGGGGCCGGCCGGTTGATCCGGGCGGCCCCCTTCGACGTACCCGCGAGAGGACCCCGATGATCGAGCTGCCCCGGCCCGCCGCCCTGCTCACCGACATGGACGGCACGCTCGTCGACACGGAGCGCGAGTGGCTCGCGGTCGTGGAGCGGCTCCTGGACGGGCGGACCGTCCCGGCGGGGCTCGACTCGTACGCCGGGGCCACGATCCAGGACGCGGCGCGCCGGCTCGTCGCGGAGGGGCTCGCGCCGTGGCCGTACGAGGAGACGGCGGCGTGGCTGGACCGGGAGTTCGGCGCGGCCGTGGCGGCCGGTGTACGGGTGCAGCCGGGTGCTGTGCGGCTCCTCGACGCGGCGCGGGCGCTCGGGGTCCCTGTGGCCCTCGTGACGGCCTCTGAGCGGCATGTGGCCGAGCTGGTGGTCGCGGTGCTGGGCGCCGAGCGCTTCTCGGTGCTCGTGACCAACGGCGACACGGCGCGCGGCAAGCCGCATCCCGATCCGTATCTGGCGGCGGCGCGTGCCCTGGGGGCGGAGCCGGGCGACTGTCTTGCCGTCGAGGACACGCCTACGGGGGTTGCGTCTGCGCTGGCCGCTGGGTGCGGGGTGCTTGCGGTGCCGTCCGTGCCGGGCATCCCGTCGGACCCGCGCCTCACGGTGACCGCGTCCCTGACCGAGGTCACGCTGACGCGTCCGCGGTAGGCCGGTGGGGGCTGGTCGCGCAGTTCCCCGCGCCCCTGAAATGCAGACGCTTCGCGTCGCATTTCCCCGATAGAGGCTGAGCGGCGAAGCCGTTCGCCTCTAGGGGCGCGG
>NZ_JBHYTK010000183.1:0-1951 GCF_042749255.1 Streptomyces sp. NPDC059524
CCTGATGAGGCTGCGCCTCATCAGGGGCGCGGGGAACTGCGCGACCAGCCACGACGAAACGCGCACCCGGCGACGAACCCGCTCACGCCTCCCCCGGATACCGCACCCCGATCGCCGAGCGCACAGCGTCCAGCGTGCGCATCACACCCAGAGAGCCGTCCAGAGGTACCAGCGGCGATTCGACCGAGCCACCCCTGAGGCACCGCATGACCTCCATCGCCTCGTGCCGCATCGAGTCCCGCGGCCCGTCCTCCGCCGCCGCCACGAACTCCTGCGGCTCCCGCCCGTCCCGGTGCAGCACGAAGCGGTCCGGGTAGAAGAAGCCGCCCGGTACGTCGATCCGGCCCGCGGAGCCCGTCACCGAAGCCGTCACCCCCGTACCGGAGTTGACCGCACAGTGCAGCAGCGCCTGCGCCCCGCCGGACCAGGACAGCAGCATCCCGGTCTGCAGGTCGACGCCCTCGGGGGAGAGCTGGGCCCGCGCGGTCACCGATTCCGGCTCGCCGAGCAGCAGATGCGCGAACGACACCGGGTACACGCCGAGATCGAGGGTCGCGCCACCGCCCTGCGCCGGGTCCCGCAGCCGGTGCGAGGGAGGGAAGGGGCCCGCGAGCCCGAAGTCGGCCTGGACCGTGCGGACCTCACCGATCACCCCGTCGTCCACGAGCGCCTTCAGGCGGCGGATCAGCGGATGGCAGTACATCCACATGGCCTCCATCAGGAACAGCCCGCGCGCACGGGCGAGTGCGACGAGCTCCTCGGCCTCCCGCGCGTTCAGGGTGAACGCCTTCTCGCAGAGCACCGCGCGCCCCGCCTCCAGGCACAGCCCCGCCGCCTCGCGGTGCGCGGAGTGCGGTGTGGCCACGTACACCACGTCGACGTCCTCGTCCGCGGCGAGCGAGGCCCAGTCGCCGTACGCCCGGCCGATCCCGAACCGTTCGGCGAAGGTCTTCGCGCCGGCCTCGGAGCGCGAGGCGACCGCCACGACCTCCGCGTCCGGCAGATCAAGCAGCTCCGCCGTGAACTGCTGCGCTATGCCGCCCGTCGCGAGGATCCCCCAGCGCACGCGTTCCTCAGCCATCCCAGCCCCACCCCGGTTCCCGGTCCCGACCACTCCGCCGAGCTGAGAGCATAGGTAATCGCACGCACGACCGGGAGAGTCGGCGGACACCAGGACGGGAACGGGGGAGCTTCGGGATGGCGGAGAGCGGGAGCACCGGGACGGCAGGGAGCACCGGGACAGCGCCACCGCCACCCCGGACCGGACCGCCCGGCGCGGCGGCCCGCACCGGCCTCCTCGTCACCCTCGTGCTCGGCGGACTCACCGCCGTGCCGCCGCTGTCGATGGACATGTACCTCCCGGCCCTGCCCGAGGTCACCGGCGCCCTGCACACCTCCGCCGCCACCGCCCAGCTCACCCTGACCGCCTGCCTCACCGGCATGGCGCTCGGCCAGCTCGTCGTCGGCCCGATGAGCGACCGGTGGGGCCGCCGCGGACCGCTCCTGACCGGCCTCCTCGTCTACGTCGCCGCGACCGCGATCTGCGCCCTCGCGCCGAACGCCGCCCTGCTCATCGCCTTCCGGCTGCTCCAGGGACTCGCGGGCGCCGCCGGCATCGTCATCGCCCGCGCCGTCGTCCGCGACCTCTACGACGGCGTCGCGATGGCCCGCTTCTTCTCCACTCTCATGCTGATCTCCGGCGTCGCCCCGATCGTCGCCCCGCTCATCGGCGGCCAGGTGCTGCGCGTCACCGACTGGCGCGGCGTCTTCGTCGTCCTCACCGCGATCGGCCTCGCGCTCACCGCACTCGTGTGGAAGTGCCTGCCCGAGACGCGGGGGGGCCGGGCGGGCCCCCCGCGGGGGGGGGGGGGGGGGCAGGGCCCCCATACCCGGGGGCGCCCCGCCCCCCTCGGAGACCGGTCCCAAATACCAGGGGGGTTGTCGGGTGGCG
>NZ_JBHYTK010000183.1:1961-14379 GCF_042749255.1 Streptomyces sp. NPDC059524
ACCGGGGGGGTCTGCGCCGCCCCGCCCGCGGGCCCCCGCCCCCCCCCCACGGCGGGGGAGTGGGCGAGGCGCTGCGCACCATGCGCGGGCTGCTCGCCGACCGCGTCTTCGCCGGGTACATGATCGCGGGCGGTTTCGCGTTCGCCGCGCTGTTCGCCTACATCAGCGCCTCCCCGTTCGTCATCCAGGAGATCTACGGCGCCTCGCCGCAGACCTTCAGCCTGCTCTTCGGGCTGAACTCGGTCGGTCTGATCGCCGTCGGCCAGCTCAACGGCAAGCTGCTCGTCGGCCGCGTCGACCTCGACAAGGTCCTCGGCACCGGGATCGGCCTCATCGTCCTCGCCGCCGGATTCCTGCTCCTCGTCGCCACCGGCGTGTTCGGCAGCCCCGAGCGGCTCGGCCTCGTACCGGTATCCGCCGGCCTGTTCGCGCTCATGGCCTCCATGGCCCTGACCACCCCGAACACCAACGCGCTCGCCCTCATGCGCACCCCGCACGCCGCCGGTTCCGCCTCCGCGCTGCTCGGCACCTCCTCCTTCCTCATAGGGGCCGTCGCCTCGCCGCTCGTCGGCATCGCGGGCGAGCACACCGCCGTCCCCATGGCCGTCGTCCAGCTCGGCTGCGGACTCGCCGCCGCCCTCGCCTTCGTCACGCTGTGCCGCCCCTGGCAGCAGCGCGCCGAGGAGGTGCGGGAAAGCTGAGCACGCCAAGACTGCGCCCCGGCACCCCCGAGCGGGCCGGGCTCGACGCCGCGCACCTCGCCGACCTCGTACGCGACGTGCGTCTGCTGCCCGAGGGGGAGCACCCCTGGTGCGCGGGTGCCGTCCTGCTCGCCGGACGCGGCCCGGTGATCGCCGCCGAGGCCGTCTGCGGCTGGGCGGTGCGCTACTCCGCCTACGACGAGCGCACCGACCGGGGCGTGGAACTGCCGCCCGCCGCCCGCGTCCCCATGGCCCCCGACACCCCCTTCGACCTGGCCTCGCTCACCAAACTCTTCACCTCGATCGCCGCCGTGCAGCAGATCGAGCGCGGCACCCTCGGCATCGACGCCCGGGTCGGCGCCTACGTCCCCGAGTTCACGGCCGCCGCCGAGCATGGCATCACCGTCCGCCAGCTCCTCACCCACACCTCAGGGCTGCGCCCCGAACTCCCGCTGTACGACGCCCCGGACCAGGCCGCCCGGATCGCCGCCCTGCGCGCGGAGCGGCCCTCGTCGGAGCCCGGCGAACACCGCTACTCCGACCTGAACATGCTGCTGCTCCAGCACGTCCTGGAGCGCCTCACCGGCCGCCCGCTCGACGTCCTGATCCGCGACGGCATCACCCGGCCGCTCGGCATGACCGCCACCTCCTTCGGGCCCCGGCCGGGCGCCGCCGCCACCGAGGACCAGGGCCGACCCTGGGCCAAGGCCGAGCGCGGCATGCTGCGCGGCGAGGTGCACGACGAGAACGCCTGGGCGCTCGGCGGCGTCGCCGGGCACGCGGGTCTCTTCTCCACCGCGCCCGATCTGGCGATCCTGTGCCGGACCCTGCTCGGCGGCGGCTCCTACGGCACCGCGCGCATCCTCGGCCCCGACTTCGTCGACCTCATGCTGGCCGCCCCCGGGCTCGGCTTCGCCGTCGACCAGCCCTGGTTCATGGGCGAGCTCGCAGGGCACGGAGCGGCCGGCCACACCGGCTTCACCGGCACGTCCCTGGTCGTCGACCCCGCCACGGACACGTTCCTCGTGCTGCTCGCCAACACCGTCCACCCGCGCCGCCGTCCCGCCGACAACGCGCCCCGCGCCGCCGCGGCCACCCGTCTCGCCCGCGCGGTGATCCCGCTCGGCGCCCCTTAAAATTCCCGGGTGAACGCCCCGATCCAGTCCTCCGCCGACACCCTCCGCTCGGCCCTCGCCGGTCTCCTCGACGGACTGCCGCCCAGCCAGGCGGCCCGCGCCGTCGACCGGCTCATCGCCAGCTACCGGGGCACCACCCCGACCGACGCGCCGATCCTGCGGGACCGGGCGGACGTCGCGGCGTACGCGGCGTACCGGATGCCGGCCACGTTCGAGGCGGTGCGCTCGGCGCTGGGCGCGCTGCTCGACGCCGCCCCGGCCGACTGGCTGCCCGGCTCCCACCTCGACATCGGGGGCGGGACCGGCGCGGCGGTCTGGGCCGCGCGCGACGTCCTGCCCGGCACCCGCCCCACGACGGTCCTCGACTGGTCCGAGCCCGCGCTCGCCCTCGGCCGCGAACTCGCGTCCCGCGACGCCGGCCTGGAGTCCTCGGTCACCTGGAAGCGCGGCCGCATCGGCACCGGCGATCCGCTGCCCGGCGCCGATCTCGTCACCGTCTCCTACGTGCTCAAGGAGCTGACGGAGGCGGACCGCGCGGCGGTCGTCGACGCGGCGGCCGGCGCGTCCGACGCCTCGGGCGGGGCCGTGGTCGTCATCGAGCCCGGCACCCCGGACGGCTACCTGCGCGTCATCGAGGCCCGCGACCGGCTGATCGCCGCCGGTTTCCAGGTCGCCGCGCCGTGCCCGCACAGCGCGGCCTGCCCGATCGTGGCCGGCACGGACTGGTGCCACTTCTCGGCGCGGGTCGCCCGGTCCTCCCTGCACCGACGGGTCAAGGGAGGCTCGCTGGCGTACGAGGACGAGAAGTTCGCGTACGTCGCGGCCGTGCGCTTCGACCCGGAGCGGGGCGAGTCCCGCATCGTGCGCAAGCCCCAGATCCGCAAGGGCCAGGTCCTCCTCGACCTCTGCGAGCCGGTCCCCGGGCTGAACCGCGTCACGGTGACGAAGAAGCACGGGTCGCTCTACCGGGCGGCCCGGGACGCGGAGTGGGGCGACCCCTGGCCCCCGGCCTCGGCCTGAGCGCGGCGTCACCCGGCGACGATCGTCAGGGTGCCTCGGACTCGCCCCGCTGATCCCGCAACCTGCGGAGCAGCTCGCGTTTCTGCGTGACCGGGTCGGCGGCCCCGCCGCCCACCCGGCCCCCGCGCCCGCCGCCGCGCAGCGCCTTGCGGGAGAGGTTGCTGCGGGTGCCGCCGACGCCCAGCATGCCGCCTGATCCACCTCGGGTCATGGTGTCCTCCACGAATCGACCAACTAGGCGAGACGTCTCGTCTCGCTCTCGGAACATGCTCCACTCTGAGTGAGACGCACCGTCTTGTCAAGGCTTTTCGAGAGGTGATGAGACGGCACGTCTCGCCTCGCTTCGCTGCTACATTCGATCCATGTCTGCCACACCAGCCAGCACACCCGCCAAGAAGACGGCCCCCGACGCGGCCCGCCGCAGCGAACGCTCCCGCCGTGCCATCTACGACGCCGCCCTCGGCCTCGTCGGCGAGATCGGCTACCCCCGCACCACCATCGAGGGCATCGCCGCCCGCGCCGGCGTCGGCAAGCAGACGATCTACCGCTGGTGGGGATCGAAGGCCGAGGTCCTGATGGAGGCCTTCATCGACCTCAACGAGCAGAACGCGCGCGCCGCCGCCGCGAACCACCCCGGCGTCCCCGTCGGCGCGTCGGGCCTGCCCGACACCGGCGACCTCGCCGCCGACCTCAAGCTCGTCCTGCGCGCCACCGTCGACGAACTCCAGGACCCCCGCTTCGAGGCCCCCGCCCGCGCCCTGGCCGCCGAGGGCCTCGCCGACCGCGAGTTCGCCGAGGGTTTCGTCCGCCGCCTCCTCATGCCCGGCCTCGACCTCTACACCGCCCGGCTGCGCTCCGCCCAGGAGACCGGCCAGCTGCGCGCCGACGTCGACCCCGAGACCGCCCGCGACCTGTTCGTCTCGCCGATCGCCCAGCGCTGGCTCCAGGGCACCGGACCACTCGACCACGCGTACACGGACCGTCTCGTCGAGTACGCCCTGTACGGGATCGCGGCCCGTCCCGCCACCCCCTGAACGCCTGTCCGTACGGGCCCGGGGTACCCCGGATGGGAAGTGTGGCCACCCGGGGCGCAGGATGGTGGGACCATGTTGGTCCGGGATTCATCCGGTCACTCGGCACGACGGCGATGGTGAGGGGATAGATGGGCGCGGCGCACGACGGCAGCGGACACGGCGGCCTGGGCCGGTTCACCCGGTGGCTGAAGGCCTCCCGGGCGCCCAGACAGGCCCCCGTCGACCCGGACCGTGAGGCGCTGCTGCTGGCCGCCGCCGCGGCCGGACTCCCGCTGGCCCCGGCCGCGCACCCCGCCGACTACCGCTGTTCGTGCAACCGCATCGGCTGTCCGACGCCGGGCCGGCACCCCATCTCGTTCGCCTGGCAGACCCAGTCCACGACGGACCGCGGCCAGATCGAGCGCTGGGCCCGGCACCAGCCGCAGGCCAACTTCGTCACCGCGACCGGCATGGTCCACGACGTCCTGGACGTCCCGCTGGCCGCCGGTCAGGAGGCGCTGGAGCGGCTGCTCTCCACCGGCGTCGAGGTCGGGCCCGTCGCCGAGTCCGGCGGCGACCGCATGCTGTTCTTCACGGCGACCCGCGGCACCCCGGCCGACGAGGACGAGTGGTGGCCCTGCGAGCTGGACTGCCACCCCGAGACGATGGACGAGCACCCCGGCCTGCGCTGGCACTGCCGCGGCTCCTACACCCTGGTCCCGCCGGCCCGTCTGCCCGGCGACCGCGCGGTGACCTGGCTGCGCGGCCCGGAGCACCCGCTGCCGGACCCGCTCACCCTCCTCGAAGCGCTCACCGACGCGTGCGCCCGCCACACGGGTGCCGACGAGCCGGACTACACCGGCGCCTGGCCCTCGTAGCCGCGGGCCTCAGGAACCCTCGGCCGTCGTGATGCCCTGGACCCGGCCGAGGACCTGGACCGGCCCGGAGGAGCCCGCCGGGGCGAGCGCCGCCTGGTTCGACACGTAGCCGTACGTCGCGGACTGCTTCGGCTCGCCCGTCATCAGCGCCTTCACGCTGGGGTTGATCGCCGGAAGGTCGCTGCCCTGGGACGCGGTCTGCTTCTCGTAGCGCCGCGTCGTGAAGAAGACGAGCGCCCCGCCGTCCTTGGTGCGCAGCGCGACCGGGGCGTTGTCGCCCGAGGTGAGCGGCTCGTCGATGAACTGCGTCGCGAGACCGGGCCGCGACTCGTTCTTCTCGCGGGCCTCGCGCGTCACCGAGGTGTACGGGCCCGGCGCGAACCCGGAGCCGCCGTCCTTCAGATACGCCGCGTACCGCGCGGGCAGCTTCTGAGGGGGCACCGCGAGACCGGACGCGTCCGCGTCCACGGCCTCGCCCCAGCCGTCCGCGTCCACGTCGAACGCGGGAACCTGGCTCTCCCGGAGCACCGTCAGGTACGACACCGCCCACGGCCGGTTCTCCGCGTCACGGGTGAAGACGAGGAGCCAGCGGGTGCCCGTACCGCGGCTGCTGTCCGTGTCCGCGACGAACCAGCGGGGCCAGCCCGCCTTCTTCGGCACGGTGAACTTCGCGTCGGTCAGCTTCAGCGGGGAGTGCTTCGGATTGCCCTCGGGCTGCAGCGCGTGGCCCGCCTTCAGCTTGGCCGCGTCGATCGCCGCGAGCGGCCCGGTCACGTACTTCTCGTCGGCCGACCGGTCGTACGTCCGGTCCGCCTTGTTGTACGCGGTCACGAAGGTGTCCAGAGCCCGCGCGGCCTCCGCCTTCGTCGTCGTCGGGACGACCTCGAGCTCCCCGTGCACGGTCACGCACCCGCTCGCCGTGAGGGACAGCAGGGCCGCCGCCACGACCGCCGCGGCCGGGCGCCCGCGCCTGTTCCTGACCTCGCTCATGACCTTGACCTCACCTACCCCTTCCCGGGGCCGAACCCTACCGGGAAGAGGCAGGCCGTAGTTCCGCCGGGGCCCTCGGGCCTCAGGCCTCGACCCGCTGCCGCGTACGGCGCGAGAACAGGCCGGGCGGGGCGAAGAACAGCGCCAGCGTCGGCACCAAGTAGGCGCACCACACGGCGACTTGGAGCACCGTCGGGTCGGGCTGGAAGTTGAAGACGCCCTTGAGGAGCGTGCCCAGCCAGCCGTCGGGCGCGATCGTCGAACTGATGTCGAAGGCCAGGTTGTTCAGACCGCCGATGAAGTCCGCCTCCTGCAGGTCGTGCACGCCGTACGCGAGCACGCCCGCCGCCACGACGACCAGCATGCCGCCGGTCCACGTGAAGAACTTCGCCAGGTTGATCCTCAGCGCGCCCCGGTAGAACAGCCAGCCGAGGAACACCGCCGTGGCGAGACCGAGCAGCGCGCCGATCACCGGCTCCGACGTGCCGTTGCTGGTGGCGTGCACCGCCGTCCACACGAACAGCGACGTCTCCAGGCCCTCCCGGCCCACCGCGAGGAACGCCGTGACGACCAGCGCCACCGTGCCCATCTGCAGCGCGGCGTCCAGCTTGCCGTGCAGCTCCGACTTCAGGTGCCGGGCGGTGCGCCGCATCCAGAACACCATCCACGTCACCAGGCCCACGGCGACGATCGACAGCGAACCGCCGAGCGCCTCCTGCGCCTTGAACGTCATCTCCTGCGAGCCGAACTCCAGCGCCGCGCCGAACCCGAAGGCCACGAGCACGGCCACGCCGACGCCGAGCCACACCGGCTTCAGGGCGTCCTTGCGGTCCGTCTTCACCAGGTAGGCGATGAGGATGCAGACGATCAGGCTCGCCTCGAGGCCCTCGCGCAGGCCGATCAGATAGTTCGCGAACATGCCCTCACGCCTCCGTGCGCTCGAAGAGGCCGCGGCCCCACCAGTCGTTCTTGTCCCGCACGCCCGGCGGCACGGCGAACACGGCCGAACCCACATGCTGGATGTACTCGTTCAGCGCGTCCGCCGCCAGGCTCCGCTGCACCGGGATGAACCCCTTGCGCACGTCCTTCTGGTACGCGAGGAAGAACAGGCCCGCGTCGAGCCGGCCGAGCCCGTCGGTGCCGTCGGTGAACGAGTAGCCGCGCCGCAGGATCGTCGCCCCGTGATTGGCGTCCGGGTGCGCGAGCCGCACGTGCGCGTCCGGCTTCATCGCCTTCAGGAACGGCTGGTCGTGCTCCTTCGCCTTGCCGACGGGCGCGCCCTCGCGCTTGTCGCGGCCGAACACGTCCTCCTGCTCCTGCAGCGAGGTGCGGTCCCAGGTCTCGACGTTCATCCGGATCCGGCGGGCCACGAGGTACGAGCCGCCGTTCATCCACGTCGAGTCGCCGACCCACACGTGCTCGGAGAGGCGGTCCTTCTCGGTGCCCGCGATGTTGCGGGTGCCGTCCTTGAAGCCGAACAGGTTGCGCGGGGTCTGCGCGTCCGGCGTCGTCGAGGACGTCTTGCCGAAGCCGAGCTGCGACCAGCGGATGGCGACCTTGCCGAAGCCGATCCGGGCCAGGTTGCGGATGGCGTGCACCGCGACCTGAGGGTCGTCGGCGCAGGCCTGCACGCACAGGTCGCCGCCGCTGCGCGCCTTGTCGAGGTTGTCGCCGGGGAACTTCGGCAGCTCGACGAGCGCCTCGGGCCGCTTGTCCGCGACCCCGAACGCCTTGCCGTGCTTGTCGAAGAACGAGGGGCCGAAGCCGATCGTCAGGGTCAGCCGGGAC
Organism: Streptomyces sp. NPDC059524; assembly: GCF_042749255.1. Classification (NCBI taxonomy): domain Bacteria; kingdom Bacillati; phylum Actinomycetota; class Actinomycetes; order Kitasatosporales; family Streptomycetaceae; genus Streptomyces; species Streptomyces sp. NPDC059524. The sequence goes on from NZ_JBHYTK010000183.1 coordinate 9,488, forward strand.
GGCTTGAGGCCGAGCGCCTCGCCCGTGTCGTCCGGCGGCGCCTCCGGCAGCCCGCCGTACGCGCCGTCACCGACCGTGCGGCCCTCGCACATCAGCGCGGCGGCCTCGGTCCAGTCCTTGAGCAGCTGCACGAACGCCTCGCGGTCGTCCGTCTTCACGTCGAACGCCGCGAAGTGCAGCCGGTCCTGGACCGGGGTCGCGATGCCCGCCTGGTGCGCGCCGTGGAACGGCACGGCGCCGCCCGTCTCGGCGGCCGGCTGCATGTCGTCGTCGGCCCCGGAACGGGTGAGCGCGACGGCCCCGCCCGCCGCGGCGGCGCCGAGCGCGAGCCCGGCCCCTCCGGCGGCGAGCAGGGAACGCCGGGACGGGGCGGGGGACGTCGCCGTCCCCGTGTCCTTGACCTGGTCCGTGTCGGTGTCGGCCATGGGCTGCCTCCTGATGCCTTTCGAACGTCCGCCGGTTCCCTGACGACGACTTACTTGACGACGACGGCCGCGGCCAGCTTGGACAGCGGCTCCGCCAGCGCGTTCACGGCGTCGGACAGCTCCTTGCGGTCCGCCTCGCCGACCTTGTCGTAGGAGGTGAAGTCGTAGGACTTCTTGTCCTCGCGGTACTCGTCGAGCAGCTTGTTCAGCGCGGCGAACTGGCGGTCGAGCTCCTTGGTGAGCGCCGCGTCGTTCTCCGTGGCGACCGGCTTGAGCAGGTCGTACGCCTTCTCGGCGCCCTCGACGTTGGCCTTGAAGTCGACCAGGTCGGTGTGCGAGTAGGTCTCCTCCTCGCCGGTGACCTTGCCGGTGGCGACCTCGTCGAGCAGCTCCTTGGCGCCGTTCGCCATCGAGGTCGGCGTGATCAGGGCCTTGCCGACGCGGTTCTGCCAGTCCTTGACGTCCTTGTCGAGCAGCGTCGCCAGCTCCTTCTCACGGGAGCCGATCTTGCCGTCCTTCCACAGCGACTTCTCCAGGCGGTGCCAGCCGGTCCAGTCCGTCTTCGGGTCCTGACCGTCCTCCAGGCCGTCCTCGCGGACGTCGACCTTCGGGTCGATGTCACCGAAGGACTCGGCGACGGGCTCGGTGCGCTCCCAGCCGATGCGGGAGTCGGCGTAGGCCTTCTTGGCGGCCTCGACGTCGCCCTTGCGGATCGCGTCCGTGAACTTCTTGACCTTGGGCAGCGTCTCGTCGGCCTGCGCCTGCGTGTACGTGCGGTACTCGGCCACGGCCTTGTCGAGGCGCGGGTCGCGCTTCGCGGCCGCCTTGCCGCCGGTCGCCTTCACCTTCTGACGGATGCCCTTGCCGGTCATGCCGGGCTTGCAGGCGATCTCGTAGTCGCCCGCCTTGATCTCCGCGGTGATGTTCGCCTTGGTGCCGGGGGCGATGTTCTCGCGCTCCGTGACGATCCGGTCGTCCGGGAACAGGACGTAGACCTCGGTGACCTTGGAGCCCTTGTTCTCGACCGCGAGCTTGACGTGGCCGGCGGGGAACGAGGTGGCCGAGACCTTGCAGCTGTCGTCGGTCGCGGTCACCTTGACCGCGTCGGAACCCTTGTCCTTGGAGTCGCTCTTCTCGGTGCAGCCCGTGACGGCGGTCAGGGCAGCCACCGTGGCGACGGCGGTGGCGGCAGTGAGTCGGACGGCTCGCATGCGGGCTCCAGGTAAGTACGGGTCGTACGGCAGCTAACGACTAAGGCGGCCCTAACTTATATGAGGCTTACCTCAGTTCTACCCCTCTGTCCCGTGATTCAGCTCTCATGTGAGAGCGGTGGTCGCGGCCCGGACACGACCGACCCACCAGCGACCCAGGAGCTGGTCAAGAGAGGGTCAAGTCGGCTGGTGGCCCGGACGGCGTGGTTCACTGCGGGACGTGGAGAACCGCACGGAGCACGGCACGGAGAACCGCGGGGGGAGCGGCATGGGGAACGGCATGGAGAACATGGACGACGTGCCCTACGACGTGCTGCGCGTCTTCTGCGGGCCCGACGGCCGGCACGGCAACGAGCTCGGCGTCGTGCGCGACGGCTCCCTGCTGCCCGGCCGGGCCGAGCGCCAGGCGTTCGCCGGGAAGCTCGGCTTCAGCGAGACCGTGTTCGTCGACGACCCCGAGCGCGGCGTCATCGACATCTACACGCCGACCCTGCGCCTGCCCTTCGCCGGCCACCCCTGCGTCGGCTCCGCATGGCTCCTCGACGTGCCCGAGCTGAGCGTGCCCGCGGGCGTCGTCGGCGCCCGCCTCGACGGCGAGTTCAGCTGGATCGAGGCCCGCGCCGAGTGGGCCCCGCCGCGCACCCTGCGCCGGTACGGGTCCGCCGCCGAGGTCGACGCGCTGCCCGTGCCGCCCAGCGGGGAGTGGATCTACGCCTGGGCCTGGGAGGACGAGGCCGCCGGACGGGTCCGCGCCCGGGCCTTCCCCGGCCGCGACGACGGCATCGTGGAGGACGAGGCGACGGGCGCCGCCGCGCTGCTCCTCACGGACCGGCTGGGCCGCGCCCTGAACATCCGCCAGGGCGCCGGCTCCCAGATCCTGACGGCCCCCCAGCCCGAGGGGTGGATCGAGGTCGGGGGACGCGTCCGGCTGGCCGCCGCCCGCTGAACCCCCGCGGCGGCCGGAGCGGGGAGAGCGCGCGGAGGTCAGGCGGAGGTCAGGCGGCCGAGGAGAACTCCTCGCCCAGAGCCGAGAACAGGGCCGTGTTCAGCGCGAAGGCCCGCTTGCACTCGGCGATCACCCGCTGCTTCTCCAGGTCGTCCACCGCGATCTTGTCGAGCAGCTCGCGATAGCCCCGCTTGAACGCCGCCGGGTTCCCGACCTGCTCGAACACGTAGAAACGCACACCGTCGCCCTTGCGCGCGAAACCCCAGGTCCGCTCCGCCTTGTCGCGGATGATCTGCCCGCCCGAGAGGTCGCCCAGATAGCGCGTGTAGTGGTGCGCCACATAGCCGCCGGGCCAGGACGCGGCGCACTCCGCGACCCGCGCCGCGTACTCCCGCGTCGCCGGCAGCGCCGACACCGAGGAACGCCACCCGGCGCCCCGCAGATGCGCCAGATCCCGCTCCAGCTCCGGCACCCGCAGCAGCTCGGGCCGGATGAACGGGCCCGCCACCGCGTCCCGCGCCAGCCGCTCCGCATCGGCCTCCAGCGCCCGGTACACGAACCACAGCTGCTCCGTGTACCGCGCGTACGCCTCCACGCCGAGCGCGCCGCCGAGCAGGTCGCCCATGAACGTCGACGTCTCCGCCTCCGTGTGCTGCTCGTGCGACGCCGTGCGGATCAGGGTGGAGAACGGGGTGTCCATGAAGCCTCCGCGAGCCGTTTCATCTTCCCGACAGTGTGTCGGTAACAGAACTTACCCCTTCCCCGATCAGCCGAACATAAGAAGCGGGTACGAGAAGCGGGTACGAGAAGAGCCCGCCCCGGATCTCCGGGACGGGCTCACGTACGGCGGCGGCGGGGGACTACGGCAGGGTCAGGATCTCCGCGCCCGTGTCCGTGACCACCAGCGTGTGCTCGAACTGAGCCGTCCGCCTGCGGTCCTTCGTCACGACGGTCCACCCGTCGTCCCACATGTCGTAGTCGTGCGTGCCCAGCGTCAGCATCGGCTCGATCGTGAACGTCATGCCCGGCTGGATCACCGTCGTCGCGTGCGGGGAGTCGTAGTGCGGGACGATCAGCCCGCTGTGGAACGACGAGTTGATGCCGTGCCCGGTGAAGTCCCGCACGACCCCGTAGCCGAAGCGCTTGGCGTACGACTCGATGACGCGGCCGATGATGTTGATCTGGCGGCCCGGCTTCACGGCCTTGATCGCCCGGTTCAGCGACTCGCGGGTGCGCTCGACCAGCAGACGCGACTCCTCGTCCACGTCGCCGACCAGGTACGTCGCGTTGTTGTCGCCGTGCACGCCGCCGATGTACGCCGTCACGTCCAGGTTCACGATGTCGCCGTCGCGCAGGACCGTCGAGTCAGGGATGCCGTGACAGATGACCTCGTTGACGCTCGTGCACAGCGACTTCGGGAAGCCGCGGTAGCCCAGCGTCGAGGGGTAGGCGCCGTGGTCGCACATGTACGCGTGCGCGATCCGGTCCAGCTCGTCCGTGGTGACGCCCGGCGCGATCGCCTTGGCCGCCTCCTCCATCGCCTGCGCCGCGATCCGGCCGGCGATCCGCATCGCCTCGATCGTCTCGGGCGTCTGCACCTCGGGACCCTTGTACGGGGCCGGCGCGGGCTTGCCCACGTACTCGGGGCGCCGGATGTTCCCCGGCACGGAGCGGATCGGGGACTGTTCCCCGGGGACGAGAAGCGACGACTGCGACGGGACTGACATGCCAGCGAGTGTAACGAGCGGCAGTGGGGGACCATGGCTCTGAGCGCCCTGAGGAGATCCTGAGGAGAGGAGTCGGCCGTGGCCCTGTTCAAGAAGCGGACCGTCGGTAAACCGGGTGAGTGGTACTACTGCCTGGAGCACCAGAAGGTCGAGGAGGGGCCCGAGTGCCCCGCCAAGGACCGGTTCGGGCCGTACGCGTCCCGCGAGGAGGCGGCGCACGCCATGGAGACGGCGCGTGAGCGGAACCTCGAATGGGAGGGGGACCCGCGCTGGCACGACAAGTCCTCGGGCACGCCCGGCTCTCCCGACGACGAGGACTGAAGTCCGTCCGGAGGGTCAGACCGCGGCCGCGTCGCGGCGCCGCACGGCGTCCTCGTCGGTGTCGGCGTCGTAGGTGAGGAGCTTCGGGAGTGCGGCGGTGAGGGCCGCCACGGACAGGACGCAGGCCGCGCCACCCGTCCAGATCGCCGTCCGCGTCCCCGTCCAGCCCGCCGCCGCGCCCGCCAGCATGTGGCGCAGCTCCGTGACCACCCTCTGAGTCTGCTCCTCATAGGCCGCGTCGGGGCGCCGGAGGTGGGACGCG
>NZ_JBHYTK010000184.1:0-14160 GCF_042749255.1 Streptomyces sp. NPDC059524
CTCGCCGCACCGGGCGTAAGGCCAAGTACGTCCAGTACGAGGCCTTGCGCCCGGCACGCCGAGAGCACGCACCAGACGCCGCCCGGCCGCCCTTCGGGCGACGACGGGACTTTGCGGACACGCCCTAGCCGGCGGCCGCCACGGCCCGCGACGCATTCTTCAGCTCCACCTCGCGGCGCCTGCGCCGGGCGAGCACGACCCGGCGCTCCGCCGCGGTGAGGCCGCCCCACACCCCGTACGGTTCCGGCTGGAGCAGGGCGTGCTCGCGGCACTCGACCATCACGGGGCAGCGGGCGCAGACCCGCTTGGCGGCGTCCTCGCGGGACAGACGGGCCGCGGTGGGTTCCTTGGAGGGTGCGAAGAACAGGCCCGCCTCGTCCCGCCGGCACACGGCCTCGGTGTGCCACGGCTCGTCCTGGTCGCGGTCCCTGACTGGCACCCGCTGGCGCGGAACGGCGGCTACCTGCAGGGACTGGCGCGGCGGATGCAGCACGGTCTACTCCTGACGACGGCTTACGACGGCTTGCGCGAGCGGGAGACGATGCAGCAAGCTCTACCCGCTGTGTCGGCGCCTATGCACTGAGTTGCACCGAGTTCCGCCGCGCGGAAGTTCCCGCGCGTGCAAGGGAGTTAGGGCCGTCGCCCTTCCTGGGCGTCAGTCGAGGTGCTTGCGCAGCTGCTTGGCGACGCTGCGGCCGACGTACTTGTGCAGATCCTTGATGATCTTGCCGCGCTTGGGCTTCGCCTCGATGTTGCCGAGGACCGCGACGCCGTCGACGTGCACGACCGGCGCGTCCGGGTCCGTCGCGTCCAGCGTGTCCACCTCGAAGTTGCCGAGGACACCGCCGCCACTGCCGTGGAGGGTCACGTTCTCGGGGACGCGGATCTCCACGTTGCCGAAGACGGAGACCGCCTTGATGTAGATCCGGCGGTGCTCGAAGATCGCCTCGCTGAGGTCGATCTCGATGTTCCCGAACACCGCGTACGCGTGCGTGCGCTGCCCCACGCGCCAGCGGCCCTTGCGGCCGGCCGCGCTGAACACCGCCACCAGGTTGTCGCTCGGGACGGCCGGGGCCACGCCGGGCGGCATCGCGCCGGGCGCCGGGCGGGTGGCTCCGGGGCGGGGCGTGTGGTCGCCGGGCAGGTCGCGTACGAGCGGCTCCAGGTCGCCGACGGTCTTGGCCCGGTAGACCCCGTCGATGCGCTCGGCGTGCTCGTCGGCGTCGAGCCGGCCCTCGGCGAGCGCCTCGCGCAGGATGTCCGCGATCCGGTCCCGGTCGGCGTCGGAGGCGCGCAGCTCGGCCGGGTCCGCCGCGGGGGCGCTCTCTTGGGGGCGCTTGTGAAGGTCCACGACAGCAGATTACACAGACGCGATAGATCGCGACTAGGGGACCGCGCGGCCGACTGAGCCTTACCTCACAGACTCGCCCGCGCTGTCAGGTTCTACGCTGGTTGGCGCTGCCAACGGATGCCAGCTGCTGTCTGTCAAGTGAGGAATGGGCGAGATGCCTGAGTTCGCGTACACCGATCTGCTCCCCCAGGGCGAGGACACCACCCCGTACCGCCTGGTCACCGCGGAGGGCGTCTCCACCGCAGAGGGGCCGGACGGCCGTACGTTCCTGAAGGTCGAGCCCGAGGCGCTGCGCAAGCTCGCCGAAGAGGCGATCCACGACATCCAGCACTACCTGCGCCCGGCCCACCTGGCGCAGCTGCGCCGCATCGTGGACGACCCGGAGGCCTCCGCGAACGACAAGTTCGTGGCGCTCGACCTGCTGAAGAACGCGAACATCGCGGCGGCCGGCGTGCTCCCGATGTGCCAGGACACCGGCACGGCGATCGTCATGGGCAAGCGCGGCCAGAACGTGCTGACCGAGGGCGAGGACGAGAAGTCCCTCTCCAAGGGCATCTACGACGCCTACCAGAACCTGAACCTGCGCTACTCCCAGATGGCCCCGCTGACCATGTGGGAGGAGAAGAACACCGGCTCCAACCTCCCCGCGCAGATCGAGCTGTACGCGACCGACGGCGGCGCCTACAAGTTCCTCTTCATGGCGAAGGGCGGCGGCTCGGCCAACAAGTCGTTCCTGTACCAGGAGACGAAGGCCGTCCTGAACGAGTCCTCCATGATGAAGTTCCTGGAGGAGAAGATCCGTTCGCTCGGTACGGCCGCGTGCCCGCCGTACCACCTGGCGATCGTGGTGGGCGGCACGTCCGCCGAGTACGCCCTGAAGACCGCCAAGTACGCCTCGGCGCACTACCTGGACGAGATCCCGGCCGAGGGCTCGGCGCTGGGTCACGGCTTCCGGGACAAGGAGCTGGAGGAGAAGGTCTTCGAGCTCACGCAGAAGATCGGCATCGGCGCGCAGTTCGGCGGCAAGTACTTCTGCCACGACGTGCGCGTGGTGCGGCTGCCGCGGCACGGCGCGTCCTGCCCGGTCGCGATCGCCGTGTCCTGCTCGGCGGACCGCCAGGCCGTCGCGAAGATCACCGCCGAGGGCGTCTTCCTGGAGCAGCTGGAGACGGACCCGGCGCGCTTCCTGCCGGAGACCACCGACGAGCACCTCGACGAGGCCTCCGACGTGGTGAAGATCGACCTGAACCAGCCGATGGACGCGATCCGCGCGGAGCTGACCAAGTACCCGGTCAAGACCCGCCTGTCGCTGAGCGGTTCGCTGGTCGTGGCCCGCGACATCGCGCACGCCAGGATCAAGGCGCGGCTCGACGCCGGCGAGGACATGCCGCAGTACATGAAGGACCACCCGGTCTACTACGCGGGCCCGGCGAAGACGCCCGAGGGGTACGCCTCCGGTTCCTTCGGCCCGACGACGGCCGGCCGGATGGACTCCTACGTGGAGCAGTTCCAGGCGGCGGGCGGTTCGATGGTGATGCTCGCCAAGGGCAACCGCTCGCAGCAGGTCACCGACGCGTGCGGCACGCACGGCGGCTTCTACCTCGGCTCCATCGGTGGCCCGGCGGCCCGTCTCGCCCAGGACTGCATCAAGAAGATCGAGGTCCTGGACAACGAGGAGGACGGCATGGAGGCCGTCTGGAAGATCGAGGTCGAGGACTTCCCGGCGTTCATCGTCGTGGACGACAAGGGCAACGACTTCTTCAAGGACCCGGCGCCGGAGCCGACGTTCACGCACATCCCGGTGCGCGGCCCCGGCCTGTAGGGCCCCCGCGCGCAGGACACGGACGGCCCCGGTCACCTCTCGGTGAGCGGGGCCGTCCGCCTGTGCGGTGGGGGTGGGGGTCAGGCGGTGAACCGCTGGCTCGCCGAGCCGTCGCACTTCTGCAGGCGGATCTGCGACTTGGCGGCGGACTGGGTCAGGCACATGCCGGTCGCGGCGGCGGGGCGCAGGGTGTCGCCGTTGCGCACGAACTTCTGGTGCTGGCCGCCGTGGCAGTTCCAGACGATCATTCCGGCGCCGGCCGGGTAGGTGTCGTCTCCGGTGTCCAGGCAGCGGTCCTGGGTGAGGCCGGTGATGACGGTCTGGCGGGCCGAGTCGTACCACCAGGTCTGGTTACGGGTGCCGGCGCAGTCCCAGCCGAGGACGCGGGTGCCGTTGGAGCTGACGGAGCTGTCGACGTCCATGCAGTTGCCGGTGGCGGCGTTCTTGAGCGGCTTGTAGACGTCGTCCCAGGCGAGCGGGAACAGGGTGGGCTTGCCGGCCGAGTTGACGTCGGCGCAACTGGCCTCCTTCAGGCCGGAGTTGTAGAGCTGGGTGAGGCAGGAGGCGAAGGCCAGGTGGCCGCGGGCGTTGGGGTGGAAGGACTGGCGCAGCGAGTTCTCGTCCGGGGTGCCGGGCTTGGAGAGGTCGATGAACGCGCCGCGGGCCCAGGTGTCCTCCATGCAGACCTCGTGGCCCTGGAAGAGCCGCGAGTTGTCGAGGTAGGTGGCGCCGGTGTCCTGGGCGATCTTCCGCATGCCGCGCTCGAAGGCGGGGACGGCGACGTTGCGGCCCCACTTGGTGTCGGAGTCGTAGCCGAGGCCGCCGCAGGCGAGCTTGCCGGGGAAGCTGGGGTTGTCGTGGAAGTCGGGGCCGATCGGGCTCGGGTAGCCCATGACGACGAGCTTGTAGTCGCCGTCGGCGTAGCCCGCGTCGCGCATGGTGGTGCGCAGGTCGCGCACGGTCTGCTCGACCTTGGGCACGAGGGCGTCGACGCGGGACTGCCAGCCGGCCGCGTACTTGGACTCGCAGGGGCCCTGGGAGAGCAGGTAGCGCTGGACGCAGTCGGTCATGACGGGGCCGAACTGGAGGTCGTCGTTGGCGCCGGCGACGAGCAGCACCATCTTGACCTTGGTGTTGCGGGCCTTGACGGCGAGGTTGTCGCTCTGGACGAGCTCGTCGGCGTACTGCTTGCTGCCGCCGATGCGGATGTTCCCGGTGTAGGCGCCGGAGCAGGAGACGTTGTAGGTGACGTCCGCCGGGATGGTGGTCTTGTGGATGGCGGAGTCCGCCGAACGGTGGCACCAGTTGTCGGGGCCGTTGGTGGGCGATTCGTAGGTGCCGATGCCCTCGCCGGAGATCTCGCTGTCGCCGAGCGAGACGAGCGAGGTCTTGCGGTCGGCGAGCGGCCGTTCGGCCGGGTCCCCGTAGAGCTTGGTGGCCTCGGCGGCGCGGACCTGCTCGAGTTCGGGCGGGAGCGGTGTGCTCGCGGTGGCTGTGGCGGTCGCGTCCGGTGCCGCGCCCGCGGTGGGGGCCGCGAGCCCGAGCACGGCCGCCGCCACCGCGACAGCGGCGGCCGTACAGCGGATTCTGGGTCTGATGCGTTGCATGACGCCTCCCCGGCTTCGGTGTTACCCGAGGTATTTACTGGTGGGTAGGCGCCATGGGAATAGCCAGAACAAGACAACTGCTCAACTTTTAGAGAGCTGCACGGCGGGTTTCGCCGGTGTTTCGGAGGGTTTGTGGCGATGACGAACGACGACAGCGGGTACCGGATCGAGCACGACTCCATGGGCGAGGTGCGGGTGCCGGCCGACGCCAAGTGGCGGGCCCAGACCCAGCGCGCCGTGGAGAACTTCCCCGTCTCGGGGCAGCGCCTGGAGCGCGCCCACATCGAGGCGCTCGCCCGGATCAAGGCCGCCGCGGCGAAGGTCAACGCGGAGCTCGGGGTGCTCGACAAGGACGTGGCGCAGGCCATCGTGGACGCCGCCGCCGAGGTGGTCGAGGGCCGCTGGGACGACCAGTTCCCCGTCGACGTCTTCCAGACCGGCTCGGGCACCTCCTCCAACATGAACACGAACGAGGTCCTGGCCACCCTCGCCACCGAGCGCCTGGGCCGCGACGTCCACCCCAACGACCACGTCAACGCCTCGCAGTCGTCGAACGACGTGTTCCCCTCCTCCATCCACATCGCGGCGACCGCCGCCGTCACCCACGACCTGATCCCGGCGCTCCACCACCTCTCCGCGGCCCTGGAGCGCAAGGCCGCCGAGTTCGCCGACGTCGTCAAGGCGGGCCGCACCCATCTGATGGACGCCACGCCGGTGACCCTCGGCCAGGAGTTCGGCGGCTACGCGGCGCAGATCCGCTTCGGCGTGGAGCGGCTGCGCGCCTCGCTCCCCCGCCTGGCCGAACTCCCCCTGGGCGGCACCGCCGTGGGCACCGGGATCAACACGCCGCCCGGGTTCTCCGCCGCCGTCATCGCCGAGGTCGCCCGCACCACCGGGCTCCCCCTCACCGAGGCCCGCGACCACTTCGAGGCGCAGGGCGCGCGCGACGGCATCGTCGAGACCAGCGGACAGCTGCGCACCATCGCGATCGGCCTCACGAAGATCTCCAACGACCTGCGCTGGGCCGCGTCCGGGCCGCGCACGGGCCTGGCCGAGATCCAGCTCCCCGACCTCCAGCCGGGCTCCTCGATCATGCCGGGGAAGGTGAATCCGGTCATTCCCGAGGCGACCCTGATGGTCGCCGCGCAGGTGATCGGCAACGACGCGACGGTCGCCACGGCGGGCGCCGCCGGCAACTTCGAGCTGAACGTGATGCTGCCGGTCATCGCCAAGAACGTCCTGGAGTCGATCCGCCTCCTCGCGAACGTCTCCCGTCTCCTCGCCGACCGCACGGTCGACGGCATCACCGCCGACCGCGAACGGGCCCGCGAGTACGCCGAGTCCTCGCCGTCCGTGGTCACGCCGCTGAACAAGTACATCGGCTACGAGGAGGCCGCCAAGGTCGCCAAGAAGTCCCTCGCCGAGCGGCGGACGATCCGCGAGGTGGTCCTGGAGGGCGGCTACGTGGAGCGGGGGGACCTGACGGTCGAGCAGCTCGACGAGGCCCTCGACGTCCTGCGCATGACCCGCCCCTGACCGTGTGCCTCACGGGGCGCCCGGCGGTGTGACGCGGTGACTCGATCGTGATGCGCACCGCAGCGCGTAATGGCCTGAGCCCCTAACATCTGGCCATGAACGACAACGACCGGACAGGTGGAGGGCGCTGGGCGCCCGGTGAGCAGATCCTGTGGCGCTATCGCGCCAACGGGGGCGACGGGTTCCACATCTGCCGTCCGGTCACGGTCGTCGAGGATTCGGCCGATCTGCTCGCGGTGTGGCTGGCGCCCGGCACCGAGTGCGTCAAGCCCGTGCTCGCCGACGGCACCCCGCTGCACCGCGAGCCGCTGGCCACCCGCTACACGAAGCCGCGCACGCTGCTGCGCGACCGCTGGCTGGGCACGGGCGTGCTCAAGCTGGCCCGGCCCGGCGAGCCCTGGTCGGTGTGGCTGTTCTGGGAGCGCGGCTGGTCCTTCCGCAACTGGTACGTGAACCTGGAGCAGCCCCGGACCCGCTGGTCGGGCGGGGTCGACTCCGAGGACCACTACCTGGACCTGTCGGTGTACCCGGACCGCAGCTGGCGCTGGCACGACGAGGACGAGTTCGCGCGGGCCCGCGAGGTCGGACTGATGAACGCGGCGCAGGCCGCCTCCGTACGGGAGGCGGGGCGCCGCGCGGTCCGGGTGATCGAGGCGTGGGGCCATCCGTTCCCGGACGGCTGGCCGGACTGGCGGCCCGATCCCGCGTGGCCGGTTCCGGCCCTGCCGGGCGACTGGGACCGTACGCCCGCGCACGTGTCCTCATGAGACCCTTGATGCGCCCCCAGGCAGTAAACGTAGGATCGTCCTCCGCAACAGCGCGGCGCAGCGCGGGAAGTGGCGGAGGAAGCATCACCGGCCGCAACTCTTCGCGTGTGCGGCAGGTCTGACACGATGTCGACGAGGTCATCGAGGGGCGGCGGGACCGTGAGTCAGAGCAGTGGAGCGTACGAGGGGTCCGGGGCGGGCGGCGCGGCCGACCGGTCGGACCAGGCCGCGGCCTTCGACGCGATCGGGGCGCGCTACGACGAGGCGTTCCCGCACAAGGACGGCCAACTGGCCTCGGTGGAGCGGCTCCTGGCCGCGCTCGCGCCCGGCGCCCGGGTGCTCGACGTGGGCTGCGGCACCGGGGTGCCCACGGCCCGGCAGCTCGTGGACGCGGGGCATCCGGTGGTCGGCGTCGACCTGTCGGCGGGCATGCTGGAGCTGGCCCGCAAGCACGTGCCGGAGGCCGAGTTCCGCCAGGCCGACCTGACGACGCTGGCCGCCGACGGGCCGGACGGGCTCGGGCGGTTCGACGCGGTCACCTGTTTCTTCACCCTGCTGATGCTGCCTCGCGCGGAGATCCCGGGCGCCCTGCGGCTGCTGCGCTCGCTGCTGCGGCCCGGGGGGCGGCTCGCGCTGTCCATGGTCGAGGCGGACCTGGACGACACGGAGATCCCGTTCCTGGGTTCCACGATCCGGGTATCCGGGTACCTGCGGGACGAGCTGCACCGGACCGTGCGCGAAGCGGGCTTCGAGATCACCGGCGAGGAGACGTACGCGTACGCTCCCGCGAGCACCGACGCCCCACCCGAGCACCAGCTGTTCATCGACTGCCGGCGCACCGGCGAGTAGCACGGCGCGCAGCCCCGGACGGACGGATTCGACACGCGTGACGGAGCACTCAGCCTCTTACCCAGGCTCGCACGACGGCCCCCGCGGCCAGGCGGCCCGCCCGGCCGACCCCCGCGGGGCGCTGCGGCATGCCCCGCAGGCGTCCGCGGCCCCCGGCGGCTTACCGGAGCAGCCGCGCCGGGCCGCCGCGCCGTCCACCGCGGCCTCCTCCGCCGCGGCCTCCTCCTCGGCCGCCGCGGACGCCGAGCACTCGCAGCCCCGTACCCCCTCCCCGGAGCCGGTGCGTCCGGCCGGGCCGCCGGACGGCGGCGAGCGCCGCTCCGGCCAGCCGCGCCCGGCGGGCCAGCCGGTGGCGATGCGCCGGGACGGGGACCGGCTGCGGTTCGTGGGGGCCGCGACCCGGCGGATCGCCCGCGGCATCGACCTCGACGAGATCGTGATGGGGCTGTGCCGGGCGACCGTGCCGACGTTCTCCGACGCGATCCTCGTGTACCTGCGCGAGCCGCTGCCCGTCGGCGACGAGCGGCCCACGGGCCCGATGGTGCTGCGTCTGCGCCGCACCGACCGGATCCCGGACGCGGACGACACCGACACGGACTCGGACAGTGGGAGCGGTACCCTTCCGGCCGCGCTGCCGCAGCCCGAACTGGCGGCGGGCAGCGCGGAGTTGTGCGAGGTCCGCACCGGCGGCGCGCTCGCGGAGGTGCTGCGCGGGGTGCGACCGGTGTTCGCGGACTCCCCCGCGGCGATCGCCGCGCTGCCCGAACTGCTCGGCGACTGCCGGTCGTTGCCGACCGGCCGCCGGGCGATCCTGGCACCGCTGCGGGGGCGGCGCCGGGTGATCGGTGCCGCCGTGTTCCTGCGCCGCCCGGACCGGATCCCGTTCGACGCGGACGACCTCCTCGTCGCGGGCCAGCTGGCGACGCACAGCGCGCTGGGCATCGACAAGGCGGTCCTGTACGGGCGCGAGGCGTACATCGCGGACGAGCTGCAGCGCACGATGCTGCCCGAGACGCTGCCGCGGCCCACGGGCGTGCGGCTGGCCTCGCGGTATCTGCCGGCGGCGGAGACGGCGCGGGTCGGCGGCGACTGGTACGACGCGATCCCGCTGCCGGGCAGCCGGGTCGCGCTGGTCGTCGGCGATGTCATGGGCCACTCCATGACCTCGGCGGCGATCATGGGCCAGCTGCGGACGACGGCGCAGACGCTGGCCGGCCTCGACCTGCCGCCGCAGGAGGTGCTCCACCACCTCGACGAGCAAGCGCAGCGGCTCGGCACGGACCGCATGGCGACCTGCATGTACGCGGTCTACGACCCGGTCTCGCACCGCATCACGATCGCCAACGCGGGCCATCCGCCGCCGGTGCTGCTGCACCTGGGCGGGCGGGCAGAGGTGCTGCGGGTGCCGCCGGGCGCGCCCATCGGGGTCGGCGGGGTCGACTTCGAGGCCGTCGAGCTGGACGCGCCGGCCGGGGCGACGCTGCTCCTGTACACGGACGGGCTCGTCGAATCACGGCTGCGGGACGTCTGGACGGGCATAGAGCAGCTGCGTGAACGGCTCGCTGCGACCGCGCAGTTGACGGGGCCGGACCATCCGCCGCCGCTGGAGGCGCTGTGCGACGAGGTCCTCGACATGCTCGGCCCGGGCGACCGGGACGACGACATCGCGCTGCTCGCGGCGCGGTTCGACGGGATCGCGCCCAGCGATGTCGCGTACTGGTTCCTGGAGCCGGAGGACGCGGCGCCGTCGCGGGCGCGGCGGCTCGCGCGCTCGGCGCTGGCCCGCTGGGGTCTGGAGGAACTCACCGACTCCGTCGAGCTGTTGGTGAGCGAGGTCGTGACGAACGCGGTGCGGTACGCCTCGCGGCCGGTGACGCTGCGGTTGTTGCGGACCGATGTGCTGCGGTGCGAGGTGGGCGATGACGTGCCGCAGTTGCCGCGGCTGCGGCAGGCTCGGGCCACGGACGAGGGTGGGCGGGGTCTGTATCTCGTCAATCGGCTGGCGCGGCGCTGGGGGGCGACTCGGTTGTCGACGGGCAAGGTGGTGTGGTTCGAGCTCTCCTTGCCGGGGGCGGCGGGTTCAGCGCCGTAGCTCCGCGGGCTTCGTCGTCGGGTGCGGCCCGGTGGGGCTTCTCGCGCAGTTCCCCGCGCCCCTGAAATGCAGGCGCTGCGCGCCGCATTTCCCCCATCAAGGTGCAGGGCGCCTGTCATCGGGGGAAGGCGCGGCGAAGCCGCATGCCTTCCAGGGGCGCGGGGCTGTGTCCATCAGCGGCTCCGCCGCGGGGCGCGACCAGCCCCCACCGGAGCCGCACCCGGCAGCGGTCACAAGCCCACCGGGACATAGCCCAGGGCCCGGCCATGGTCGTCCAGGAGGCGGCCCATGCGCTTGGCCGTGCGCAGCGTGACCGTGCGGTCCTCGATGCGCAGGCGCGGGAAGCGGTCGTCGAGCAGGGACTCCAGCCCCGCCATCCCGTCGAGGTCCCGCAGCCAGACGGAGAAGAGCAGGTTGCAGGACCCGGTGACGGACGTGCAGAGCCGCATCTGCGGGAGCCGGGCGAGCGCGGCCCCGGTCGAGTCCAGCTCCCCGTGCGGCACCCGCGCCCGGTACGTGGCGAGCGCGGGCCACCCGGCGAGCTGCTGGGCCAGATCGCAGCGCAGCAGGATCTCCCGGTCCCGCAGCTCGCGGGCGAGCCGCCGCCGCACCGTGGACTCGCTGATCCCGACCCGCTCGGCGAGTTCGGCGTAGCCCGCGCGTCCGTTCGCGCCGAGGGCGAGCAGCAGTTTCAGGTCGACGTCGTCGCGGGGCAGGAACGCGCAGGGCGTCGTGGAGCCGGTCATCGCACCGGCGGCGCCGTGCGCGGTGAGCCGGGCGCGGCCCGCCGGTTCCAGGGCGCGCACCTTCCAGTTGCTGCCCTCCTGGTAGAGCCGCATGCTCAGCCGGGTCCGGGTGCCGCGCACGCCGGGCAGCCGGCCGATGTCCTCGGTGACGCGGCGGCCGAGCGCGGGCAGGTCGGGGGCGGCGACGGACAGGAAGAGGTCGTAGTCGCCGACGACGAGTTCGGCGCTGAACACCCAGGGCAGGGCGACGAGCCGGGCCGCGAGCTCCTCGACGCGGCGGGGGCGGCAGGTGACCTCGACGTAGGCGACGGTGGTGGTGGCCGGTCCGGCGTAGGCGGTGACCCAGGCGAGGCCCTCACGTTCGAGGCGGGCCCAGCGGCGGGCGGCGGTGGTGGCGTCGATGCCGACGGCGGGGCCGACGCAGGACCAGGGGGCGCGCGGGTCGGTCTGGAGGGCGTCGATCAGGGCGAGGTCGGCCTCCTCGAAGGCGGCCGTAGGGGCGGCGGATTCCTGCGAGCCGTGCGGCAGGCTGCCGGTTTCCTGCATTCTCGGGCCCCTTTCGCGCGGCGGCCGGATTCTGTCCCCACTTCCGAGCCGCTCCCCCCACATCAGCACGCCCACTCTAGAAGGAGTGCCTGTGGCCCCACCGTCGCACGACCCCGGAAACGCCCCCGGCAACGTCCCCGGGACAGTCCCCGGCAAGGAGCGCCTCGACCGAGGCGCGAAGATCACCGTCGCCCTGCTGTTCAGCGCCTGGCTGATCGACTACGTCGACCGGCTCGTCATCAATCTGGCGCTGCCCTCGATCGGTGACGAGTTCGACCTGAGCCGCACCCAGCAGGGCGTGGCCGTCTCCGTCTTCTTCGTGGCGTACGCGCTGTGCCAGATCCCGGGCGGGATGCTCGCCGACCGGTTCGGCGCGAAGCGGGTCACGTGCTGGGCGCTGCTGATCTGGTCCGTGTTCACGGCGCTGACCGGCCTGGCGGGTTCGTTCGCGATCCTGCTCGTGGTGCGGTTCCTGTTCGGGGTGGCCGAGGGGATCTTTCCCGGTGCCTCGATGAAGGCGGTCAGCGAGCGCACGACGCCGGGCCAGCGGATGAGCGCCAACGGTCTGGTGCAGTCGTCCAACGCGGTGGCCGCCGTGGTCGCCCCGCTGGTCGCGGCGCCGCTGATCGCCCACTTCGGCTGGCGCTCGGCCTTCTTCAGCGTTGCCGCCGTCGGTGTGTTCGTGTACGCGGCGGTGCGGCTGTGGCTGCCGGAGCCGCAGGACGCGGGCGTGCGGTCGGCGGCTCCGGCGGGCGGCACTCGTACGATCGTGCGCTCCGGCACGATGTGGGCCTTCGCCGGGATGTTCTTCGGGTACGACATCATCGTGTGGGGCCTGAACACGTGGGTGCCGTCGTACCTGAGCGAGGAGCGCGGGCTCGCGCTGACCTCGGCCGGGGCGCTGGCCGTGCTGCCGGCGGGCGTGGCGACCGTCGCCGTGATCGTCGGCGGGCGGCTCGCGGACCGCTTCGCGGGGCATCAGCGCAAGGTCGTGGTGCCTGCGATGGCCGTGTCGTCGATCGCGCTGCTGCTGATGGCGACGGCCTCGGGCACGGCCGCGTTCGTGGCGTGGATGACCGTGGCGATCGGCGCCGCGTCCCTGTCGTACATGCCGGTGTTCGCGGTGCCGCTGCGCAGTCTGCCGCCCGCCCTGACCGGGGCGGCGGCCGGTCTGATCACGTTCGGCGGGCAGCTCGGCGGGGTCGTCGCGCCGACCGCGATGGGGCTGCTCGCGGACGCCGCCGGGTTCACCGCCGCGTTCGGCTTCCTGGTTCTCGGTGCCGTCCTCGCGGCGGTGCTGTCCGTGTTCACCCCGCAGGACTCCCTCTCCTTCCGCCGGGCGCTGCGGCTGCCCGAGCCGGCGCCCTCACCCCTTCCCGTAGCAGCAGAAAGCGAGCAGGCATGACCACCGAGAGCACCACCGAGAGCTCCTCCCCCTTCACCGGCGGCCTCGACGCGCACCTTCCCGGGCTGCGCGCGCTCTACGAGGACCTGCACGCCCATCCCGAGCTGTCGTTGCAGGAGACGCGGACGGCGGGGATCGTCGCGGCGCGGCTGCGGGCGCAGGGCGGCTGGGAGGTGACCGAGGGCGTCGGCGGCACCGGTGTCGTCGGGGTGCTCCGCAACGGGGACGGGCCGGTCGTGCTGCTGCGCGCGGACATGGACGGGCTGCCGGTCCTGGAGGCGACCGGGCTGCCGTACGCGTCGGTGGCGCGGGCCACGGACCGGGACGGGAACGACGTGCCGGTGATGCACGCGTGCGGGCACGACATGCACGTGACGTGTCTGCTGGGGGCGGCGGCGCAGCTCGTCGCGCACCGGGACGCGTGGCGCGGCACGGTCCTCGCCGTGTTCCAGCCGGCGGAGGAGACGGGCGAGGGCGCGCGGGACATGCTCGCGGACGGGTTCGCGGAGCGTTTCCCGCGGCCCGAGGTGTGTCTGGGCCAGCACGTGGGTCCGTTCCCGACGGGGATCGCGGTGACGCGGCCGGGGGCGGTGATGGCGGCGTCGGACAGTTTCCGGGTGCGGCTGTTCGGGCGGGGCGGGCACGGGTCGACGCCGGAGTCGACGGTGGACCCGGTGGTGATGGCGGCGGCGCTGGTGCTGCGGCTGCAGACGGTGGTGTCGCGCGAGGTGGGTGCCTCGCAGGCGGCGGTCGTGACGGTGGGCGCGCTGCACGCCGGTACGAAGGAGAACATCATTCCGGACGAGGCCGAGCTGAAGCTGAACATCCGGTCGGTGGACGAGTCGGTGCGGGAGCGGGTGCTCGCGGCGGTGCGCCGGATCGTCAAGGCGGAGGCGGAGGCTTCGGGGGCGCCGAAGGAGCCGGAGATCACCTCGCTGGGCACGTTCCCGGTCACGGTGAACTCGGCGGAGGCGACCGAGGTGACGGTCGGGGCGCTGCGCGGGGCGCTCGGCGAGCAGGCGGTCGTCACGCTGCCGCATCCGCTCAACGGCAGCGAGGACTTCGGCCTGTTCGGGGACGCTCTCGGGGTGCCGTCGGTGTTCTGGCACTTCGGCGGGGCGGCACCGGAGGCGTTCGCCGGGGTGGACCTCGACGCGGTGGCGACGCGCGGGCTGCCCGCGGAGATCCCGGTGAACCACTCGCCGCTCTACGCTCCGCTGCCGGAGCCGACGATCGAGCTGGGGGTGCGGTCGCTGCTCGGGGCGGCGGGGGCGTGGCTGGGCCGCGCGGAGTGAGCCGGACCTGACGCGGGGGGGGCGGGGGCCCCCGGGGGGTGGGGGGGCCCCCCGGGGGGGGGGGTTTTTTGGGGGTGGTGGGGGGGCAGTGGATTTTAAAAAAAAAAAACAGGCGCCCCAAATTTGGGGTTTTATATAAGTGTG
>NZ_JBHYTK010000185.1:0-13918 GCF_042749255.1 Streptomyces sp. NPDC059524
CGGCTTCGCCGTTCAGCCTTCATCGGGGAAATGCGACCCGAAGGGTCTGCATTTCAGGGGCGCGGGGAACTGCGCGACCAGCCCCCACCGGGCCGCAGACGCACGGGCCACCGGAACCGCCCCCTACAGAAGGGACGGAACCTCTGTCGCGGATACGGAGCGCGCGGCCCGCTCCAACGCACTGGCGAGCAGCGCCAGATCCGTAGGACCGTTCCCCAACTCCCGTACGGGGCGCCGGTCCGGCGGATCCCCCATGCGGGCCCAGTCGAGGGCGACCACCGTGGGCCGCTGCGTGGCGGTACGCGGGATCCGCCCGGTGACCCGCCCGGCCTGGAACTCCGTCTCCCGCCCGTCGAGCGCCCGCAGCACACCCCGCCCCGGCGCCGGATCCTCCGCCCCGCCGAGCGGAACGTCGAGCCGCACGACGGGCGAGGCCCCCCACTCCGGCCCCCCGCCGGAGGCGTACGCCGCGACGAGATGCACCCCGAGCCGCTCCCCGTCCCGCGCCACCGCCTCCAGGGCCCGTACGACGGACCCCGCCGCGGGCCGCCCCGGCGAACCGAGCGGCGGCGCGAGCAGCGCGTCCAGGTCGTCGACGACCACGACGAGCCGGGGCAGCGGCGACGCGCCCACCGGCTTCTTCTCCCGGGCCGCGCCCGGCCGCAGCCGCAGGGTCGAACTCGGCGGCGCCTCCAGATCCCCGGCGCCGCCCCCGGAGGGCCCCGCCGGAGCCGGCCGCTGGGCGACCATCCGCCCGGACACGGCTCGCTGCAGGTGCCACTCGCCGAACTGCGTACGCCCCGTCAGCTCGGCCCGCCGCTTCAGCTCGGTGGACAGCGACTGGGCGAACTCCCGCATCCGCACCGGGTCGTTGACCGCGAGGTGCGTCGTGACGTGCGGCAGATCGGTGCAGACCCGCAGCCCCTCCGCGCGCTCCGCCCCGCCGCCGCCCTGTCCGTCGCTGCGCCCGTCGATGAGCACGATGCCGAGCCGGTCGGGCCGCTCGGCGGCGGCCAGCGACGCGGCCACCGAGCGCAGCAGCTCGGTGCGGCCGCTGCCCACGGGCCCCTCGATCAGCAGATGAGGCCCCTCGGCGGCGAGGTCGACGCCGACGGGTCCGCGCGGACCGGCGCCGAGCACCGTCCACACCCGCCCGCCGAGCGCGTCCTGATCGTCCGCGGCGGCGGCCCAGCGCGCCATGAGGGAGGCGGGCGTGGCGCGGGCCAGGCCCAGTTCGTCCAGGAGGCGGGCCGTGCGCGGCAGCGGCGCGGACACCCGCGGCTGACCGGCGCCGGGCGCGAGGGCCGCGTCGGTGCGCAGCGGGGCGAGCGCGCGGGCGAACCGCTCGGCCCAGGGCAGCGACACCGCGTCGACCGTCGCGACGGTGCCGTGCCCGACCAGGGCGCCGTGCGCGGCCCGGTGCAGCCGCAGCGCCGTCGCCACGTCACCGCTGAGCAGGGCGACGGCCCCGCACGCGCGGAACGCCGGGCTCTGCGCGCAGGCCGCCTCGTACGTGGCCTCGGCGGGGGAGGCCGGGGAGGCGGCCGGGGCCTCGGCGAGACACAGAACGTGGATCCCGGCGGCGGCCCCCTCTGCGGCGAGCCGTACGGTCGCCTCGCGCAGATCGGCCGCGCCGGGGTCGCCGTCGACCACGACGACGGTGGAGACCGCGACACCGTCCCCGTCCCCGTCACCGGGCCGGCCCGGGGCGTCCGGGGCGCGGCCCGGACGGAATCCGGCCGCGTGGTCGTCGAGGCGGCGCAGCAGCTCACCCGTGCGCGCGGCCGCCTGCTCGCGGTCGTAGGCGAGGAGGAGCCGGCAGTCCTGGCCGTGCGCCGGGCGCACGTGCGGCAGCCAGCCCAGCCAGGACCACTCGGCGAGCCGCTGCTCGACGGGCCGGGCCCGGTCGGTGCTGATGAGGACGATCTCCAGGCGGTCGGGCGCGTGCAGCGCCGCGAGCTGGGCCAGCGCGCAGCGGGCGAGCCCGGCGAGCCGGGCCCGCGGTCCGGCGAGGCCGAGCGCCCCGGCCTCGGCGAGCCCGACGGTGACCGGCACGGCGGGCAGCACGGCCGCGCCGTCCGGACCCGTGCGGTCCACGGTGCCGAGCCGCACGGCCAGCGCCTCGGGGTGTCCCGGGCCGCGCTCCCAGAGCCGGGGGCCCGGGCCCAGCGCGGTCAGGAGCAGTGCGGCGGCGTCGGGCCAGGTGCGGCCCGCGCCGGCCGGGCCGGGGGCCTCGGAGCGGGGTGCGGGCACGATTCCGGTGAGGGCGGCGTGGGTGCCGGGGGAGTCCGGGGAGCCGGGGAACTGCGGGGTGCGCAGGACGTGCGGCTCGTGGATCTCGTGGTGCTGGTCCTCCTCGTCGCGCCCGGCGCCGCGCCGCAGCAGCCGGCCGAGCCCGCCGCGCTTGCGCGGGGCGCGCGGCACCGGGGTCCCGCGCGGCGGGGTGCCTGTGGGCGTGCGCTCGGCGTCGGGCGCCCCGCCCTGCCCGGGCACGACGGGCGGCCGGTCGACGCCTGGCCCGGAATCGGCGTCCGGCGTGCCGAGGGAGGTGTCCCCGTAGACGTGTCCGGTCGAGGCGTCGGGGGAGGAGCCGGCGGGGTCCTGGGCGGACGCGTCCGGCGGGGTCACCCGGATGTGGCCCTCGCCGTCGGGCGCGGTGCGCAGGGGTGCGGGCCGGGCGGCGTCCCCGGCGACGGCGACGCGCAGCGCGGACTCGCCGAGCCGCAGCAGGGCGCCGGGGGCGAGCCGTACGGGGCGCTCGCCGACGGGGCGGCCGTCGACCCGCGTCCCGTTGGTCGAGCCCAGGTCGGCGACGGTGACGCGGCCGTCCTCCGTGAGGGTCACGGCGCAGTGCAGCCGGGAGACGTCGGGGTCGTCGAGCGGCACGTCGGCGTCGGCGGAGCGGCCGACGCGGATCTGGCCGCCGTGCAGCAGGTGGACGCCGCCCGCGTCGGGCCCCGCGATGACGTGGAGCTGGGCGTCGGCCGCGTCCGGCTCGGGGCCGGGGTCGGCCGGGACGCCGAGGGAGAGCACCGCGCCGTCGGTCAGCGGGGGCTCGCCGAGCAGGCAGCGCTGCGGGTCGAGCCGCTCGGTGCCCGCGTACAGGACGGAGGAGGGGGCGTCGCCGCCCGCGACGGCCGCGACGAGGCCGGAGGCGACGGCGGCGAGCGCGGTGCCCGCGGGGGCCGTCACCAGGACGTCGGCACCGGTGGCCGCGCGGCCCC
Source organism: Streptomyces sp. NPDC059524 (assembly GCF_042749255.1). Taxonomy (NCBI): domain Bacteria; kingdom Bacillati; phylum Actinomycetota; class Actinomycetes; order Kitasatosporales; family Streptomycetaceae; genus Streptomyces; species Streptomyces sp. NPDC059524. Next base: position 3,225 of record NZ_JBHYTK010000185.1, read on the forward strand.
CGCCAGGGGCCGCGTCCGGGCGCGTGCCCAGGGGGTCTACGACGGAAAGCCGGATCTGCATCGCCGTCTGCGGTCCCTTCTGCGCGGGCGCCCGCGACGGGACAGCCCGCGGTCCCCCACCGCAGATCCCCCACCGCTACGGGCACGTCAGCCAGTGCTGTGAGGCATCCTCGCACTTGCCACCGACAACACGCCCGCCGCCCACCCGTAAGTGATCTTGATTGGTCGCGTCTGCCCGTAAAAGTTCCCTGGCGGCAACCGGCGGACCCGGGCACGCGTCTTCCTGTCGAACGGAAGTTTGTCGAGGCCGGGGGCGGAACCCGGCCAGGAGGCCGAAGATCGACAGTCGGTACTCCGTACGGCGCCACTACAGTGGGTCGGAACATCTGGGACCGGGCAGAAGCACCGGCAGACCAAGCAGACACCGATGCAGGGAGCGCATGACGTGCGGCCGGTAGGCAGCAAGTACCTGCTCGAGGAGCCGCTCGGACGCGGCGCCACGGGCACCGTCTGGCGAGCCCGCCAGCGCGAGACCGCGGGCGCCGAGGCGGCCGTCGCCGGCCAGCCCGGTGAGACCGTCGCCATCAAGGTCCTCAAGGAGGAGCTGGCGAACGACGCGGACGTGGTGATGCGCTTCCTGCGCGAACGCTCCGTCCTGCTCCGCCTCACGCACCCGAACATCGTCCGCACCCGCGACCTGGTCGTCGAGGGCGAGCTGCTCGCCCTCGTCATGGACCTGGTCGACGGCCCGGACCTGCACCGCTACCTGCGGGAGAACGGCCCGTTCTCCCCGGTCGCCGCGTCCCTGCTGACCGCGCAGATCGCCGACGCGCTCGCCGCGAGCCACGCCGACGGCGTCGTGCACCGCGACCTGAAGCCCGCGAACGTGCTGCTCAAGCAGGACGACGCCGGCATGCACCCGATGCTGACCGACTTCGGCATCGCCCGCCTCGCCGACTCCCCGGGCCTGACCCGCACCCACGAGTTCGTCGGCACGCCCGCGTACGTCGCCCCGGAGTCCGCCGAGGGCCGCCCGCAGACCAGCGCCGTCGACGTCTACGGCGCCGGCATCCTGCTCTACGAGCTCGTCACCGGCCGCCCGCCCTTCGCCGGCGGCAGCGCCCTCGAAGTGCTCCACCAGCACCTCAGCTCCGAGCCGCGCCGCCCCTCGACGGTCCCCGACCCGCTGTGGACGGTCATCGAGCGCTGCCTGCGCAAGAACCCGGACGAGCGGCCCAGCGCCGAGAACCTGGCGCGCGGCCTGCGCGCGGTCGCCGAGGGCATCGGCGTGCACGCGAACAGCGCGCAGATCGCCGCCGCCGAGGGCGTCGGCGCCCTCCTCGCCCCGGACCCGCGCCCGGCCCAGGTCCCCGACGCCCCGGGCGCCGCCGACCCCACCCAGGTCCTGCCGAGCAACGCGGCGGCGACCAACCCGGCGAACGCCGCCGCGTACGACCCGAACGCGGCGACGAGCGTCATGCAGCAGCAGCCCGGCGGCGCCGCCGACCCGACGGCCGTCCTGCCGCCGGTCCCGCAGGACCCGCCGCAGCAGCAGGCGATGCCGGACGCGTGGGGCAACCAGCTGCGCGCGGCCCGCGACCGCAACGAGCAGACGCAGGTCCAGCAGTACATCGACCCCGACCAGGACCCGCTGCGCCGCCGCCGTCCCCAGCGCCAGGTGGCCCGCCCGCAGCAGGAGCCGCGCAGGCCGCAGCAGCAGTACGCGCCCCAGGCGCAGCCCCAGCAGCAGCCGCAGCGGTACGCGCCCCAGGCCCCGCAGCAGCAGTACGCGCCGCCGCAGCCGCCGCCCCAGCAGGCGCGGCCGCCGCGCGAGCCGCGTCAACGCAGCGCCAACCCGATGAAGATCCCCGGTCTCGGCTGCCTCAAGGGCTGCCTGTTCATGGTCGTGATGCTCTTCGTCGTCAGCTGGCTGGTGTGGGAGTTCACCCCGCTCCAGGACTGGATCGGCACCGGCAAGGGCTACTGGGCCCAGCTGTCCGACTGGTTCTCGACGGTCACCGGCTGGATCGGTGACCTCGGCTCCAGTGGCGGTTCGGGCGGCGCCTGAGCCGCCCCGGACCCCTGCCGAGACCCCGCCGGGGCGACGATGTTGGAGATTTGTCGACATCCAGCGGGTGATTTCCGCCGCTGATGCGTTGGTCGGCGCCCGAGCCGCGTAGCTTGGGCGCCAACACGCGTCTGTAGGAGCAGTCTTGGCACGGAAGATCGGCAGCCGGTACACCGCCCACCAGATCCTGGGCCGCGGCAGCGCGGGCACGGTGTGGCTCGGCGAGGGGCCCGACGGGCCCGTCGCCATCAAACTGCTGCGCGAGGACCTCGCCTCCGACCAGGAGCTGGTCGGCCGCTTCGTCCAGGAGCGCACCGCCCTGCTGAGCCTCGACCACGCGCGCGTGGTCGGCGTCCACGACCTGGTGGTGGACGGCAACGACCTCGCGCTGGTCATGGACCTGATCCGCGGCACCGACCTGCGCACCCGCCTGGACCGCGAGCGCCGTCTCGCCCCCGAGGCCGCCGTCGCCATCGCGGCCGACGTCGCCGAGGGCCTGGCCGCCGCGCACGCCGCCGGCATCGTCCACCGCGACGTCAAGCCGGAGAACATCCTCCTGGACATGCAGGGCCCGCTCGGCCCCGGCGGCGCCCACCCCGCCCTGCTCACCGACTTCGGCGTCGCCAAGCTGATCGACACCCCGCGCCGCACCCGCGCCTCCAAGGTCGTCGGCACCCCCGACTACCTCGCCCCCGAGATCATCGAGGGCCTCCCGCCGCGCGCCGCCGTCGACATCTACGCCCTCGCCACCGTCCTCTACGAGCTGCTCGCCGGCTTCACCCCCTTCGGCGGCGGCCACCCCGGCGCGATCCTGCGCCGGCACGTCACCGAGACCGTCGTGCCGCTGCCCGGCATCCCCGACGAGCTGTGGCAGCTCCTGGTCCAGTGCCTCGCCAAGGCCCCCGCCTCCCGGCTGCGCGCCTCCGAGCTGGCCGTCCGGCTGCGCGAGCTCCAGCCGCTGCTCGTCGGCATGGCCCCGCTCGACGTAGACGAGCCCGACGCCGACCCCGCGCCGGAGGAGCAGGAGGCCGCCGCGGAGGGGCCCGAGCGGCCAACCGCCCCGCGCCGCGGCGCCGTCCCGCTGGTCCCCGGCGCTGCCTCCGCGGACTCCAACCGCGACACCCACACCTCCATGCGTGTCCCGGCCCCGGACGAGCTGGCCGGCGGCGCCCGCGGCACCGCCCGCGCCCCCCGCGCGTCCGGCGCCCCGCGCCCCGGCTCGGCGCGCAACCGCTCCTCGGCCCGGCGCCGCCGCCTCACGTTCGGCGTCGCCGGAGCCGTCCTGGTCCTGGCCGTGGGCGGCGGCATATGGGCGGCCGGTTCCTCCGGCTCGGACGAGGGCCCGCCGACGGACAGCAACAATTCGGCTCCGGCCCACCCGTGAGGCACCGGGAACGGATCACTTGCACCAGCCGTTAGGCTGGTCCTGTGGCAGTCGTCGATGTTTCCGAAGAGCTGAAGTCCCTCTCCTCGACCATGGAGTCGATCGAGGCCGTCCTGGACCTCGACAAGCTGAGGGCAGATATCGCCGTGCTCGAGGAGCAGGCGGCCGCGCCGTCCCTGTGGGACGACCCGGAAGAGGCGCAGAAGATCACCAGCAAGCTGAGCCACCTCCAGGCGGAGGTGCGCAAGGCCGAGGCCCTGCGTGGCCGGATCGACGACCTCTCCGTCCTCTTCGAGATGGCCGAGGAGGAGGACGACCCGGACACCCGCGCCGAGGCGGAGTCCGAGCTGACCTCCGTCAAGAAGGCGCTGGACGAGATGGAAGTCCGTACGCTCCTGAGCGGCGAGTACGACTCCCGCGAGGCGCTGGTCAACATCCGCGCCGAGGCCGGCGGCGTCGACGCCGCGGACTTCGCCGAGCAGCTGCAGCGCATGTACCTGCGCTGGGCCGAGCGCCACGGCTACAAGACGGAGGTCTACGAGACCTCGTACGCGGAAGAGGCCGGCATCAAGTCGACCACCTTCGCCGTCCAGGTCCCGTACGCCTACGGCACGCTCTCCGTCGAGCAGGGCACGCACCGCCTGGTGCGCATCTCCCCGTTCGACAACCAGGGCCGCCGCCAGACGTCCTTCGCCGGCGTCGAGGTGCTGCCCGTCGTCGAGCAGACCGACCACGTCGAGATCGACGAGTCGGACCTGCGCATCGACGTCTACCGTTCCTCGGGCCCCGGCGGCCAGGGCGTGAACACGACGGACTCCGCGGTCCGTCTGACCCACATCCCCACCGGCATCGTCGTCTCCTGTCAGAACGAGCGCTCGCAGATCCAGAACAAGGCCACGGCCATGAACGTTCTGCAGGCGAAGCTGCTCGAGCGCCAGCGCCAGGAGGAGCGGGCCAAGATGGACGCCCTCAAGGGCGACGGCGGCAGCTCGTGGGGCAACCAGATGCGGTCCTACGTCCTGCACCCGTACCAGATGGTCAAGGACCTGCGCACCAAGTTCGAGGTCGGCAACCCGCAGTCCGTGCTCGACGGCGAGATCGACGGCTTCCTCGAGGCCGGAATTCGCTGGCGCAAGCAGCAGGAGAAGTAAGCGCCGGTTCCCGCCGCTTTATCGACAAGACAACTGCCGCCTCAAGGGCGGCAGTTGTCATTTACGGCACTTTCACATATCCGTTCCCCTGTCGAACCGTCCGATATGGGGCATCGCGTACGCAAACCGCCTTGACGCTGATCGCAAAACTGGGAAGGGTTGCGCGCGGCATGCGTATTCAGTGGGACGCGTGTGAACGGGGGCGGGTCGTACGAAGGCCTCTGCTGCCCCTGTCCGAGCGCGCGGCCCTGGCGCTGCTCCATTGACGATTGGCTACTGGGGGTAGCAGACAGATGACCAAGAAGACGCGGATCCGTGTGGCGCGGATAGCCGCTGGTGCGGTGATCGCCGCTGGCGCGTCGCTGACCGCCGCGGGCGCCGCCTCCGCCGCTGACGTGAACATCGGCATCCTCGGCCTCGACGCGAACGTTCACGCCGACGAGGATGGCATCGGCGCCGGCGTCGGCCTGGGTGAGGATGACGGCGGCACCGACGGCGGCTCCGTCGTCGGCGTCACCGAGGGTGGCAACAACGGCGGCAGCGACGGCGGCTCGACCGATGGTGGTGCCACCGACGGTGGTGCGACTGACGGCGGCACCACCGATGGCGGGACCACCGACGGTGGGACCACGGACGGTGGTACGACTGACGGTGGCACCACCGACGGCGGCACCACCGACGGCGGCACCACCGATGGCGGCACGACCGACGGCGGCACCACGGACGGCGGCACCACCGATGGTGGCACCACCGACGGCGGCAACCAGAACGGTGGCGGCAACGGGAACGGTGGCTCCGGCAACGGCGGCAACCAGAACGGTGGCGGCAACGGCGGCTCGGGCGACAACGGCGGCGGCAACGGCGGTGGCTCGTCCACCGGCGGTGACAACACCAACCCCGACGGCAACAACAACCCCGTCGAGCAGGGCGGCCAGTCCGAGGACGGCCTGAACGACACGGGCTCCGCCCCGGCCCAGCAGACCGGCAACGGCACCGGCAAGGACTCGAACGGCGAGCTCGCCGAGACCGGTTCCTCCGGCACCACCATCCTGCTGATCGGCGCCGCGACGATGATCGCGGGCGGTGTGGGCTTCCGCCTGCTGCCGCGCCTCGCCGGCAACCGCGGCGCCGCTGCGTGAGCTGACGCTCACCGCGCGCACACGGCATGACGAAGGGGCCCGGGGCCCCCCGCGCCCGGGCCCGTAGGGCGGGGTGCCCGGGGGCCCCCACACCCGGGGGGGGGGCGCCCGCCGCGCCCCCCCCCCCCGCCGCCGCCCCCCCCCCCCTCGGCCGCGTCACCGGACGCGGTGACTTCGGTGAACAGTGCTTCCGCCATGGCTACTTGACCGCGACCTGCGACACGTCGAGCACACCGGTCCAGTCACTGATCACGATGTTCTTGACGGACTCGCCGTACAGCCGCTTGTAGACCGGGTGGAACAGCGGCACGGTGAGCGCCTGCTCGCCGACCTTCTTGTCGAGCGCGCCCCAGCGCTGCGCGGCGGCGCCCAGGTCGGTCAGCTTGTTGATCGCGTCGATCTCCTTGTTGACCGAAGCGTCGTCCAGCTGCGCCGAGTTGAAGTTGTAGCCGGACTTCACGATCTGCCGGCCGTCGAAGATCGGCGCGAAGAACGGGCCGCCGGACGGCCAGTCGGCACCCCAGCCGCTCAGGAAGAACCCGGGCTCGGACTTCACGCTGTGCACGGTCTCGGAGTAGTCGTTGTCCTCCAGGCCCTGGAGCCTGACCGTGATGCCGGCCTTCTTGAGCGCCTCCTGGAGCGCGGTCGCGATCTCGGGGCTCGTCGCGAAGTCCTTCGCGTTGGAGTGCGTGAGCGTGACGGTCAGGCCCTTGGCGTAACCGGCCTCCTTCAGCAGCTCCTTGGCCTTCGCCGCGTTGCCGTTCTTCCCGGCCGGGAAGTGGTCGTAGGGCGTGTAGCCGAACGACTTCTGGTTCGGCAGGAAGGTCGTCGCGGCCTCGGCGAGCGAGGAGCCGCCCGCCGCGTTCACGACGGAGGAGCGGTCCACGGCGTACGAGATCGCCTGGCGCACCTTCGGGTTGTCGAACGGCTTCACCTTCGGGTTGAAGGCGATGTAGTTCGTGTAGCCGAAGTGGCCCGTGCCGACGCGCGCGGCGAGGTCCTTGTCGCCGGACACCTTGGCGAGCTCGGCCGGGCCGAGGTTGGTGTCGGTCGTGACGGCGGCCGCGTCGGCGCCGCGCGAGGCGGACAGCCGCTGGTTGATGACGGCGGAGTCGAGACCGGAGCGGACGTCGATCCGGTCGGGGTACGCCTTGCGCTCCTCGTCGGTCGCCGCCGACCAGTGCGTGTTGCGCGCCAGGACGAGCCGCTCGCCGTCGCCCTCGTTCTTCACGACCTTGTACGGGCCCGAGGAGAGGGGGTGCTGTTCGTACTTGGTGCCCTTGTCCTTCTTCTGCGGCACCGGCGTCGTCTGGGTCTGCGTGGCAAGGAAGGGGAACTCGCCCTCGGGCTTGTTCAGGTGGAAGACGATGGTCCGCTCGTCGGGCGTCTCGATCGAGTCGAGGCCCTTCTTGTCCTTGTACGGGCCCTCGTAGTCGGCGCCGCCGATCAGCCAGTCCCGCAGGTACGGCGCGCCGCCGGACAGTTCGGCGGCGAAGGAGCGCTCGATGCCGTACTTGATGTCGGCGCTCGTGATCGGGCTGCCGTCCTCGTACTTGAGGCCCTTCTTGAGGGTGTACGTCCAGACCGTGGCGTTCTTGCTGGGCGTGCCGAGGTCGGTCGCGAGGTCGGGGACGACCTTCGTGCCGGCCGCGCCGTCCTCGCGGTTGCGGGTGGTGAGCGTGCGGAAGACGAGCGAGGGGATGTTGCCGCCGCCCGAGGTGTAGAGGCGCGCGGGGTCGAAGTCCTCCTGCGGGCTGCTGTTCAGGACGGTGAGCGTGCCGCCCTTGTGGGGCGTGCCCGCGGCGCCGGCGGAACCGCCCTCGCTCTCCTGGGGGCCGCAGGCCGCGGCACCCGCACCCACGACGAGCACGGCTGCGGCCGCGGACAGGCGGCGGGACTTGACGGACGGTTGACGCATCGGAGGACGGCCTCTCTGAGGACTACTGCGGAACGGATCGAGGGGAACCGCGCAGGCAGCGAGAGGGGCGTACGAACACGACCGTGTCGACTCGTCGACACGGCGGAAGGCCGGAAGGTCGACGAGCGAGGGTACGGAAGGGAGCGCCGGGAACTGTCACGCCTGCGGGCGGAGTACGCACGCGTGCGCGCTGGAAACGGGAACCGTCCGGGCCGGACGGCCCGCGCGCACGTCTGCAGACGTCAGCAACAGTGAATGTCGGAGACGCTGTGCCCGGTCACGCCGATGAGCGCCAGCTCGATGGCGGCGCTCTCCAGGGTGACGGGGCTGCGTGACATGGACAGGAATATGAAGCAGATGATCAGGAGATGTCAACGCGAGACGAGACGATCGTCTCGCCATGCGAAATGCCCCGGTATGCGCAAAGGCGCCCAGGAGTCGTGAACTCCCGGGCGCCTCAGCCCAGTTGAGTGCGTGACGTCAGCTGCCGGTCTTGCCGTCGAGCATCTCGCGCAGGATGTCGAGGTGCCCGTTGTGCCGGGCCGTCTCCTCGGTGAGGTGATGCAGGATCCAGCGCAGATCGATCTCCTGGCCCGGCCGCGTCGTGCGGTGCGCCTTCGTGTCCAGAGGATGCTTCGCCACGATCTCCCGGTACCGGGCGCTCTGCTCGGCGTACGCGTCGAGCAGCTCAGGGAGCGGGATGTCGACGGCGATGCGCATCTCGCGGTCGGGATCCTCGTCGGTCCACGGCCCCTCGTCCTCCTCTCCGAGGAAGACGACCTGGAACCAGAAGTACTCGACCCAGCGCAGATGGTTGATCAGTCCGCTCAGGGTCATCAGCGGGGATCCGGGCAGGAGCGCCGTACGGGCGTGCTCCGCGGAGACGCCCTCGCACTTCGCGCGGGCCGTGTCGCGCGCGTAGTCGAGGAACGTGGTCAGCTGGGTGCGGTCGTCCCAGGCGGCAGGTGTGTCGTCGATACGAGTCATCGCGCCCAGCATCGCGGAGCACGGCACGGGATGTCGACGGCTTTTGCCGGCGCCGGGCTCAGCGCTCGCCGGGACCGGCCGCGAAGTGGGGCAGCACCATGGCGACCAGCGCGTCCACGTCCCGCTCGACCATCGGCTCGCCCGTCATCCCCATCCGGTGCAGCAGGACGCCCACCACGACGTCGATGAGGAACAGCACCCGGTGCTCCGGCTCGCCGAGCGCCTCCTGGAGCGCGGTCAGATACGGCTGTTGCAGCCGCGTCGCCAGGATCTCGCGCAGCGCCGGGTCGCTGACGGCGTCGCTGAACACTCCGGCGAACGCGTCCCCGACTCCCGGCTCGCCGATCCGCGCGGCGACGCGCCGCACGCTCGACTCCAGGATCTCGGCGCGGGTGCCGCCCTCCAGCGGGGCCGGCCCCAGGGCGTCGAGAAGGCAGTCGACGATCAGCGCGCCCTTGGTCGGCCAGCGCCGGTAGACCGTCGACTTCGCCACGCCGGCCGCGGCCGCGATGCGCTCGACGGTGGCGCGGGCGTAACCCAGCTCGACGACCGTGCTCAACGTCGCCGCGAACACAGCGGAGTTGAGGCCCGCGCGGGGGCGGCCCGGCGGGCGGCCGTGCGGTCGGGCGGGTGCGGCGTCCGACGGGGGCGCGGGTGAGGTGCGGGACGGAGGGTCGGAGGGGCGCGAAGGCATGGCGCCACGGTACCTCTTTTCGCTACCTTGGGTTTCGATACCTCAGGTTTCGATACCTTGGGGTTCGATATCTGGGGTTCGGTATCCGGTGCGACACCTCGGGTTTTGATCCCTCGGGTCCGGTTCCTCGAGTTCGGCAGGACACCTGAGGGTGCGCAGACAGTGCGAGAAGACCGTTCGGGCGAAGGGGAAGTCATGAGTGAGCACAGCGAGTCGGGCGGAATCGGCGGCACGGGCGCGGCGGCGCTCGCCGCCCCGGAACGTCCGGCGGAGCCGGACTGGGAACATGTCACGGCAGGTGAACTGGCCGCCTTCAGCGAGGCGGAGAACCGCTTCCGCGCCTCGGCCGCCGCGCGCGTCGCCACCGGAGAGACCGACCCCGGCGCGGCCGTCGAGTGGCGGACCGTACGGCTGCCGGGGCACGAACTGCCGGTCCGCGTGTACCGGCCCCGGCCCACCGGCGGACCGTCGGACGGCGCGGCTCTGCCCCTCGTCGTCCACGTCCACGGGGGCGGGTTCGTCGGCACGGCGACGCAGAGCGACTGGGTCAACAGCCACCTGGCGGTCCGGCTGCCCGCAGTCGTCGTCTCGGTCGACCACCGGCTCCTGACCTTCGACAGCCCACTGCCCCGCGCCGCCGACGACGTCTGGGACGTCCTGCGGCACCTGGCCGGCGACGCCGCCGCATGGGGCATCGACCCGGAGCGGATCGCCCTGTTCGGGGAGAGCTGCGGCGCGCTGCTCGGCGCGCTGACGGCGATCCGGGCCCGCGCGGCGGCGGGCCCCGCTCTCCGGGCCCAGGTGCTGGTGAACCCGGCGGTCGACACGACGGACGCCCTGTTCGACCACGCCTCCATGACCGAGCACGCGCGGACGCCGTCCCTGAGCCTGCCCCAACTCCGCCTGTTCCGGCGGCTGGCCGTGCCGCCCGGTACCGACCCGCGCCCGCTCTCCCCGCTGCACGCGGACGACCTCAGCGGTCTGCCGCCCGCCCTCGTCGTCGTACCGACCCACGACCCGCTCGCCGACCACGGCCGCCGCTACGCCGAGCGGCTCGACGCGGCCGGCACGCCCACCCGCCTCACGGAACACCAGGGCGCGATCCACGCCTTCCTGTCCATGCCCGGGATCGTCCCGCAGGCGGAACCGGCCCGGGCGGAGATCCTCGACTTCCTCCGCGCCGCCCTGAGCGAGTGACGCCCAGGGCAACAGCCCCTGGCTCCGGGTGAGTCGAAGCCGCCGATCGTGGCGAGCACACACGAACGCCGGGGCGGCCGTTCCCGAGCGGCCTGCCGCGGGGGGCCGGCGCCGGGCCCGTAAACAGGGGGGGGGGAGATGGGGCCGGACCCCCGC
>NZ_JBHYTK010000186.1:0-13807 GCF_042749255.1 Streptomyces sp. NPDC059524
CCCCTATGGAGATCGCGCACGAAGTGCGCATCTCCAGGGGCGCGGGGCTGTGACATCAGCGGCTGCGCCGCGGGGCGCGAGAAGCCCCACCGGCCCGCGCCCAGCGACGAAAGCCTCGCAGCTACGGCGGGATCAGTCCTCTTCCGGGGCGGACTTCGCGCGCAGCTCCTTGATGGCGCGGCGCCGGGCCAGGCGGTGCTGGCGCCGGATCTGGGCCTCCTGGTAGCGACGCCGGTCACGGTCCGTCTCCGGCTCCACGGGCGGCACGGCCCGCGGCTTGCCGTCGGCGTCCACCGCGGCGAACACCAGGTACGCCGAGCCCACCTGCTGCGGCGGCGTCGACTCGTTCCACCGCTCCGCGAGGACCCGCACGCCGACCTCCATCGAGGTCCGCCCGGTCCAGTTCACCTGCGCCTTCACATGCACGAGGTCCCCGACCCGGACCGGCTCCAGGAACGCCATCTCGTCCATGGACGCGGTGACGGCGGGCCCGCCGGAGTGCCGTCCGGCCACGGCACCCGCCGCGTCGTCCACGAGTTTCATGATCACGCCGCCGTGCACCGTACCGAGGAGGTTGGTGTCGTTGTGCGTCATGATGTGCGACAACGTCGTGCGGGAAGCGGAAGTCGGCTTGCCCGGAATTTCGGATTCCGTGCCGTGGGCCTGGTCTGTCATGGCACCCACCATATGCGGGGCCCGTTTGTGTCAGCTCTGCAACAGCCCCGGTCCGATTTACCCACCGCCCTGTAAGGCACGTACCCCCGCACGGCACACTGGGCCGTATGAATGACTGGCCCGACGGGTGGAGCGACAGGCAGGGCGGCGGCCCGCGCGGCGGCTACGGCCGAGGCAGCGCCAGCGCACGCCCCGAGGGCGTGCGCTCGATGCGCCAGGTGCAGCGACCGGTGCCCCCGCAGCAGCCCCCGTCCGCGTACGACGACGGCTACGGCGACCGGTACCGCGACGAGCCGTCCTACGACAGCGGCTACAACACGGGCCAGGTCTACGGCCAGCAGAGCCGCGCCCCGCGCGGAGGCGGCGGCGGTGACGACTACGGGCCGCCCACCGGCCGCCCGGCCCGCCCCGCCAACTGGGGCAAGCGCATCAAGTGGGGCGTCATCACGGTCGTCGCCGTCGTCGGCGTCACCAGCATCGCCACGTACTTCTGGGCCGACTCCAAGCTGCACCGGGACGTCGACCTGTCCAAGGTCATCAACCGCCCCGAGGCCGGCGACGGCACGAACTACCTGATCGTCGGCACCGACAGCCGCGAAGGCATGACCGACGAGCAGAAGAAGAAGCTGCACACCGGCTCCGCCGAGGGCAAGCGCACGGACACGATGATGATCCTGCACGTGGGTGACAACGGCGACACCCTCGTCTCCCTCCCGCGCGACTCGAACGTGACGATCCCGTCCTTCAAGGGCGCCGAGTCCGGCAAGCTCTACCCGGGCACCGGCCGCCAGGTGAAGCTGAACGCCGCCTACGCGGAGGACGGCCCCGAGCTCCTCGTCCGCACCGTCGAGTCCAACACCGGCCTGCACATCGACCACTACGCGGAGATCGGCTTCGCCGGCTTCGCGAACATCGTGGACGCGGTCGGCGGCGTCGAGATGGACCTCAAGGACGGCTTCAAGGACAAGTGGTCCGGGGCGAACTTCGAGAAGGGCAAGCAGACCCTCAACGGCCAGCAGGCCCTCGCCTTCGTCCGCACCCGCCACGCCTTCGCCGCCTCCGACCTCCAGCGCACCAAGAACCAGCAGGCCTTCCTCGCCGCCCTGGCCCACAAGGTGGCGTCCCCGTCGACGGTCATGAACCCGTTCAAGCTCTACCCCACGATGGGCGCGGGCCTGGACTCCCTGGTCGTCGACAAGGACATGAGCCTGTGGGACCTGGGCTCGATGTTCATGGCGATGAAGTCGGTCTCCGGCGGCGACGGCAAGTCCATGAACATGCCGGTCAACGGCTCGGTCGGCGGCAACCTCCTGTGGGACAAGGCCAAGGTCAAGCAGCTCGTCGAGCAGTTCAACAACGACGAGAAGGTCACGGTCACCAGCGACTGACCGGGGTCACCCGTCCCCGTGATCCTCGACGTACCGGGCGATGAGCTCGCGCAGGGCCGCGGCCCTGCGCGAGTCCTCCCGCCAGCCGCGCAGCTCCTCGTCCACGGCCCTGAGCCGGGCCACCGCGCCCGGCTCGCCGTCCACCAGGTCGTCGGCCACGGGCTCCGTGAGCAGGTCCAGGCAGTCGCTCAACAGACGCCGGGTCGCGGTCGCGGGCGGCTCCGGGTCGGGGTCGCGGTACAGGCTGGTCAGATCCGCGTACGGCACGACCCGTACCCGGAAGTCCCGGAAATCGAAGCGTGGGGCGATGCGCAGTGGATCGCCCGTCACTGTGGCGGTCCAGTCGTCGTCGAGAACGATCCTCACGCGTCGCCGCCGCCGTAGTCCTCCACGTACTGGGCGATGAGCTCGCGCAGGGCCGCGGCCCGGTTCGGGTCCTCCCGCTGGGTGCGCAGCGCCTCGTCGGCCGCCCGGAGGCGGGCCACGGCGGCGGGGTCGCCGTCCACGAGATCGTCGACGACCGGCTCGGTCATCAGGTCCAGGCACTCGCTGAGCATCCGTCGGGTGGCCGGCGCGGGCGGCTCCGGGTCGGGGGCGCGGTACGGCGTGGTCAGATGCCGCGCCGGGTCCGTGACGGTCCAGCCCACAACGGCGCCGCGCTGCACGAGCAGCGCCACGTCGGGGGCGATGCCGATCCGCGCGTCCAGCGGCGCGTCGAGGACGTCGAGGCCGCGGAGGCAGACCAGCACGCCGTCACCGGGGGTCCGGCAGAGCACCGAGCACATCTCGTGCCGGAAGCCCTCGGCCTCCGCCGCGAGCAGCCCGCCCGGCCGCACCTCGGGCAGCTCGGGCACACGGTCGGAGACCTCGGAGTAGGCGGTGCTGTACGGCAGTTGCAGCTCGACACCGACGAGCTTCCGGCTCTCCGGGTCGAACCGGAGAGTGTCGGGCGCGTCCCACAGCACGGGCCCGCTTCCGAAGGTGCCCGCGAGGAACCGCTGCTGTTCCTTCGCGTCCGCGTACCCCGGAACTTCCACGGAATCGCCCGTGAAGCGGGGAGTGGCGGACAGCGGATCGCCCGTCACCTCCGCCTGCCAAGCGCCGTCGAACGACAGTTTCGCGGTCATGCGCGCCTCATCTGATCTGCACTCCAGGGGCCAGGTTGCCGAACTTGCCGGGAATTCTGCCCTCGACGATGTCCTCGTGAGTCACCGGCTTGCCCGGGTCGGACGGGCTGCCGCCGAGTGCCTTCGCCCCGGTCTCGCCCTTGATCCCCGACTCCCCGTACGCCGTGATGGCCTGCCCCTGCTTGGAGCCGGGGCCGTAGACCACGGCGATGTCGTTGTCCTTGCGGTAGATGAAGTTCCCCGCCTGGCCCTGTGACTGATACACGGCATCCGGGTTTTTGAGGATCTCCAGGACCTTTTCGTCGGTGAAACCGTGCCCCGAGTCCCCGTGGTAGTCGGCGTGCTTCTTGAACTCGCCGTTCTTCGCCCGCTCGGCGACCTCGTCCAAGACCTTGTCGACCCGCTTCTGGGCCTTCTCCTCCTTCGTGTACTTGGGCATCAGCCCCAGCGGGTCGCACCCCGCGTGCGGGTTGCCCACGTACGCGACCGGGTTCGGGGCCGGGGCGAGGCCCAGGGGGTCCGGGGAGGTGTAGCGGCCGGTCTCGGGGTCGTAGTGGCGGAAGTAGTTGTAGTGCAGGCCCGTCTCGGGGTCGAAGTACTGGCCGGGAAAGCGCAGCGGGGTGTACGCGCCGCTGTCGCGGGCCCACGCCGTGGTGCCCCACAGGGTGGAGCGGGACCGCCAGGCGATGTCGCCCGACTCGTCGACGAGTTCGGTGGGCGTGCCGACGAGGTCCGTCGCGATGGCGAAGAAGCGGCGGTCGATCTCCTCCTGGCCGCCGCCGGCGTCGAGGATGCGCTCGGTCTGGGTGAGGGGGACGACGTCCCGGTGGTCCCAGGTGAGGGCGACCGTGGTCGGGCTGTCCGGCCGGTGGCTGGTCTGTTCGCACAGGGTGAGGCCGTCCCAGGTGAACCGGGTCTCCTCCACCACGCTCTCCCCCTCGGGCGCCAGCCGCTGCTTCGCGGTGCGCCGGCCCAGCGGGTCGTACCGGTAGCGCCAGCGCGTCCCGTCGGGAGTGGTGACGGAGGTCAGGCGGTTCTCCGTGTCCCAGGTGTAGCGCCAGGTGTCGGGCTTGCGGGACAGACGGGTCTTCTGGCGGAGCGTGACCCGGCCGAGCGCGTCGTGCTCGAACCGCACCCCGCCGGCCCGGGTGATCGTGGTGCCGGAGTAGGCCCGCTCCCCCGTCGCCTCGGCGCCCGGGTGCCGGGACGGCCAGGACGCCGAGGACTGGTTGCCCGCCGCGTCGTACGCGTACCGCTCCGTCCAGCCCTGGGCGTGCACGGCGGTGACCCGCCCGGCCCGATCGAGGTCGAAGGTGCGCTTGCCCGACAACCGGTCCGCCACCGCCACCAGGTGCCCGTCGGCACGGTACGCGTAGGCCCGGCTGTTGACGGCCCGCGCACCCGCGGTGACGTGCTGCTCGGCGAGGCGTCCGGCCTCGTCCCAGGCCGAGGTCACCGTGACCGCGCCGCCGAGGACGCGGGCCAGCTCCCGGCCCGCCGCGTCGTGCCGGAAGTCGACCTCGCGCCCGCCCGTCGTCAGCCGCTCGGGCCGGCCGCCCGCGTCGTAGGCGTACGAGGTGACATGGCCGGTCGGCGTGGTGCGGCGCCTGCGGCGGCCCAGGGCGTCGTAGGTGTACACCATGGGGCGGCCGTCGACGAGTTCCGTCTTGACCCGGCCCCGGCGGTCGTACTGGTACCGCAGGTCACTGTCCGGGCCGACCGCTTCCAGGAGGCGTCCCGCGCCGTCGTAGGCGTACGTCGTCACCTGCCCGTCGACGTCCTTGCGGATCACCTGGCCGAGCCGGTCGCGCTCGAAGGCGATCGTGCCGCCGAGCGCGTCCGTGCGTGCGGCGAGCCGGCCTGCCGCGTCGAGCCGGTAGGTGAGCGTGCGTCCGTCGAAGTCGCTCTCGGCGACGGTGTTGCCGGCCGCGTCGTAGGTGTAGTCCCAGGTCAGGCCCTGCGGATTGGTGACGCGGGTGAGGTGCAGCTCCGCGTCGTGCTCGAACTCGTAGCGCACCCCGTCGGGTCCGGTGCGGGCGAGCGGCAGGTCGAAGTGGGTGTACTCGAAGCGGGTGACGCCGCCCGCGGCGTCGGTGTGGGTCAGGCAGTTGCCCTCGCCGTCGTAGGTCCACGACTCGGTGGCGCCGTCGGGGCCCGTGCGGTGCGCGAGCTGCCCGTCGGCGTCCCAGACGAAGGTGGTCACGCCGCCCATCGGGTCGGTGATCCTGACGGGGCGGCCGAGCGCGTCGCGCTCGGTACGGGTGACATCGCCGGTCGGGCCGGTCACCTGCACGGGCAGCCCCGCCGCGTCGCACACCACCCGCGTGGTCGCGCCGAGCGCGTCGGTGACGGAGGTGAGGCGTCCGGCGTGGTCGTAGCCGTGGAGCGTGGTGGAGCCGGCCTGATCGGTGGTGGCCGTGCGGTTGCCGCGCTCGTCGTACGCGTGCACCGTCCGTGTACCGTCCGCCTGGACAACCTCCACCGGCAGCCCGAACAGGCCCCGTACGGTACGCAGTTCACTGCCGTCGGGCCGGGTGGCCGCGACGAGCCGGCCCTCCTCGTCGTACGTGAAGTGCGTGGTCAGGCCCAGCGGATCGGTGCGCGTACGCTGCCGGCCGCGCTCGTCGTACGAGTACCGGGTCGTGTGGCCCAGCGGATCGGTCAGCTCCACCAGCCGGCAGCCCGGACCGAACACGTGCCGGGTCGCGTGCCCCTCAGCGGTCGTGACCGTCGTGGTGGTGCGCCCCGACTCCGGATCCGGGTCCGTGTACGCGAGCGTGATCTGGACGTGCCCCGCCTCGCCGCCCTCGGAGACGACGCGGTCGCGATCGTCGTACACGTAGTCGTAGCGGCTGTTGTTGGAGTCGATCCACGCCGTGACACGGCGCCGCTCGTCGTACTCGAAGGCGGTGACAGCTCCGGACGGCTTGATGACCCTGGTGAGGTTCCCGTCCTCGTAGCCGTAGCCCATCAGCGGCAGGTCCGCGCCGCCCGCACCGGCGCCCGCGAGCGACAGGCCCGTCAGCAGGCCGTCGGTGAGGGACAGCTTCACGTGGTGGCCCGCCGAGTGGACCAGGGCCGAGGGCACTCCGTCCTCGGCGCGCTCGACGGTGACGAAGTGGCCGTTGCGCTCGGTCACGCAGGACAGCCAGGCCGGGCCGTCGCCGCCCGGTTCACCGCCCTGCGGGGCGTCGAAGCGGAAGACGAGACCGCTGTCGGGATCGGTCAGCGTGTAGTCGCCGTCGGCATCCCTCGTCAGCTCGGTACGGGCGGTGCCGGACACGGGCCGGGTGGCGATGCCGGGCACGGGGTGCGGGTACGCGACGAGGAGCCCCTCGGCGGTGACGTGCAGGACGCCGACCGCGTCGACCTCCAGGCGCTCGTCGACCGTGGACGTCCACGCGGGCCCCATGAACCGGCCCACGGCACAACCGGACTCCGTGCGGCGGGAGAAGACCAGGGGCAGGATGCCCGGCAGGGCCACGTCGGTCTGCGGCAGGTACATCTTTCCGGTGGCGAGGTCGACCGGGTCGCCGCCCTGGTCGCGGTCGCCGTCCGGGGTGTCGTGGCTGCCCTCCGGGTCCTCGTCGAGCGCCCTGCGCGCCTTGCCCGCGTCGGCCAGGTCGTCCGCGACCCGCCCGGCCTTCGCCGCGTCGGCCGCCTCCTTCGCGAGGCGCGCGCCCTTGGCCGCGGCGCCGCCACCGCCGGTGGCCACGGTCAGCGCGAGGTCGGGGATCAGCCGCCCGAAGCCCTCGGCGGGATCCTTCATGAAGTCGCTGACCATCTTCTTGCCCGTGCCCACCGGGTCGTTGGCGGCGACCACGATCCCCGCGGCCAGGCTGTTCAGATTGGTGACGTACTCGGCCGGGTGCGTGATGTTGTACGGGTCCGTGGGATTGAGCGCACGCGCGAAGTTCACGATGCCCGCGGCGCCCTTGATGATGCCGCCACCCACATGGTCGCCCATGATCTGCATCTCCTGGGCGCCGTCGCGCAGTTGCTCCCCGTAGTCGGGCTTCTCCGGGGCCAGGTCACGGGCGGCCTTGACCGCCGTGGACGCGGTCGCCGCGGCGGTGTTCCGCTGCTTGCGCGCCTCCGCCAGGATGTCCTGCGCCTCCTGCATCAGCTTCTTGCCGGGGTCCTCGAACGTCTCGCCGGGCCGGGGCGGCAGGGTCGACGGGTCGCGCTGGTCGGCGGGCTGCGCGTTGTACTTGTCGACCGCCTTGTTGAAGTCGTCGACCTTCTTGCGGTGCGCGTCGGCAGCGGCCTCCGACGCCTTGGTGCCCTCCTTCCACTTGTCGATCGCCGTCTGCGCCTGCGACTGCGCCCAGGTGACCGTCTCCGCGAAGCTCTCCACCGCGCCCGCGGCCTTCTCGCACGCGTCCGCCCCCGTGAACCACTTGGGCGGCTGCTTCGACACCGCCTTCTTCAGCGCCTCGGCCGCCTCACCCTTCAGCTCCGTGGACGAAAGACCCTTGATGCCGTCGCCGGTCGTGTCGAACGCCTTCTGGAATCCGCGCAGTTGTTTCGCCCGGTCGCGCAGGGTGCCCGGACTGCCGTAGACGAGCTTGGTCTTGTCCTCGGTCTGCCCGAGATCCATCTCGTCGACCTCGGCGCCCATCCGGTTGGCGACCGAGCGGGACTGCTCGCGGACCCAGTCCGCACCGGACTCCCAGCCGACGTCGTCGAGCCGGTCGGCGGTCCAGTTGCCCACGTCCTCGACCCGGTTGCCGGCCCACTCGACGCCGTCCTCGACCGCGTCCTCGACCACGTCCGGCGTGATGTCACTGACGATGTCGCCGATACCCACGGTCAGTTCCCCCCGGATTCGCTCTGCTGCTGGGCGCGTTCCTCGGGCGACGGGCCGAAGGTGTCGTCCAGTGCCTGGTTCCAGTCGTCGTCGGAGATGCCGAGCGCGTCCTTGAGCACCTCCGAACGCTGCCCGCCCTGCCCCTCGGTGAGAACGGCGCGGCCGGTGTCCTTCCAGGTCTGGCCCATCTCCTGCCCCGCCTTGTCCCACGACTCGGCGCTCCAGTCCGGGTCCAGGGCATCCGGCTTGAACACCTCGCCCCAGCCCTGCTTCGCGATGTCCTCCTCGCTGGCGTACGGGCTGCCGCCCATCACCGAGTTGACGCCCACCTTCAGGGCGCCCTCGACGTACTGGTCGTGCTCCCACTGGGTGCCCGCGGCCAGGCCGAGCCGGTTCGCCAGCTCACTGGCGTCGCGCACCAGGGCCCGCACGCCCCACTCCCAGCGCTCGCAGAAGTCCTCGAAGTCGACGGAGAGCCCGTGGTGCCCGGTCTCCATCCCCGTCATCGAAAGCTCCGAGAAGCCCTTGCCCATCACCGAGCCGGTGGCGCCGCCCAGTTCGCCGAGCTGATCGATGGTCGCGCCGACGCCCTTGGTGAACTTGGCGACGGCTTCCTTGCCGAAATGCAGATCGCCCGCTTCACCGCCCACGGCCGTCCCCTCCCCGCGGCACGCCGGCGTCGACCGCCGCGCTGTCCGGAACGATGCCGACTACCGGCGGGAAGAACATCGACCCGTCCTCGGTCGCCACGTCCACGGCGAGGCCGCCCGGCTCGCCCAGCGAGGGCACGACCTCGTCGACGATCCGCGCGCCCAGGAGCGCCGCGTACTCCATGGGCCGGTCACGGCCCATGCGCAGTTCCGCGAACCGGGCGAGCGCCTCCTCGTCCGTGAACCCGCACACCCAGCGCACCCCGCCGGAACGCACCGACCAGAGTCCGCCGCCGGACACCGGCACGAGCAGCACCGAGCGCCTCATCTCGCCGACCAGCGCACGCGGGTCGCCGACGCCTCTTCTCCGCTCCGCGATCCGCTCGGCCAGGACCGACCCCGACTGCTCCACGCCGCTTCCCCCTCGCGCGCGACCTCTGCTGTCCACGGACAAGGACGTGCGGGAGCCCGCGCGGGGTTCCGCACGTCCGCCGGTCGCCTGCCCCGAGTTCGCGGACGTGAACCTTTCCGGGGCGGCTACGCGACCGCGCTGCCCCGCTCGACCACACCCCGCGGGGAACCCAGCGCGCCATCAATGACCAGCCGCGCACGATCCGGCGCGTCCGGCAGCACGTCCGCGTAGTAACGCTCGGTAAAGGCCACCGATGTGTGACCGAGCCAGGCCGACAGCTCCGAGACCGGCACCCCCTGCCCCAGCAACGAGGCCGCGTAGAAGTGCCGCAGACTGTGCGGCTTGAAATAGTCGAGGCCCGCGCTCGCGAGGGTGGGCCGCCAGATCCGCCGGTACCAGTAGTACGGGTAAAGCAGTCCCGTCGCCGTCACGTTGGGGAAGAGGAGCTCCTCGTCACCCCACGTGCCGTAGTCCCTGAGATGCCGTCGCAGCGCCAGGGCGACCACCCCCGGGAGCGGTACATGCCGCCCCTTCTCCCCGTCCTCACGCCACTTGACGTGCCGCAGCCGCATGCTGCCGAACCTGCCTGAACCGGTGTCGCGGTCACAGGCCACCTGGCGGTCGACCATGAGAAGCCCCTGGGTGAACGAGATCCGGTCCCGTGCGACACCCATGGCTTCGCCGAGCCGCAGACCACAACCCGCCATCAGCCAGAACATTCCTCGGTACCGATCCGGCGCGGCAGTAATGGCGGCAAGCACCGTCTCCGTCGGAGGGATGTGGACATCCGCCCGCTGATCCCGGTGAGTCCTCGCCCGGCTGACCGGTAACGCCACCGATCGGCACGGATTGGTGGCCGCCAGCTCCTGACCGACAGCCCAGTCGAACACCGCCACGAGAACGTTGAACCGGAACCGGACGGTCGAGGGCTTGTAGCCCCGCACCTCGATCATCCATTCCACCCACCGTTCGATGCGGCGGGCGGTGATGTCCCGTACGGCATCGCCTTCGAAGAACGGCTGGACCGCTCTCGCCGAGATGGATCGGTACTGCTTGACGCTGCTGTTCTCCACACCCCTCGTCGTGGCCCACAGCTCGAAGACGCCTACCAGCGATTCACCGCTCGTCGGACCGGCGCCCGTCCCCTGCGTGCACGGAGTCCCCATGCCCGTCGTCCCCCTCCAGGTGCCGCCTGGCCTTTCCGGTCAGACGGTCTGCGGGTTTACCCGGCGGCCCGTCCAGGAAGCCCATCGCGCGCGCCCGCCGGATCCGCCCGCTGACCGTGTTCCGGCTCAGACCCCACGCCGACGCCAGCCGGGTGACCGGGCTGCGGTATCCCTGCTGCACCAGCTGCACGTACGCACGGGCCATCAGCGCGTACTCCTGCTCGGTCTCGACCCTGGAGAGCCTCGCAGCGGTGGTGGCCTCGCAAGTCGAGCGCCCCAGGCGTGCCCGCAGGTCCTTGGTCGTCCTGCGGATCTCCGCCAGGGAGATCGATCTCATGAGCTCCGCCGTGATGCCGTCCGTGCCGACCTCCGCACCGAGGTCGTCCGGGGGCTCGATGCAGAGGCTCGTCGGGCCGTCCCACGGTGCGTCGAGCCGGTTGACGACGGTCAGACGCCAGCCGTTCAACTCGGCTTCGTGGACGAGTCGTTCCCCGTCCAGGCTCCATCCCTCGGGCAGGTCCACACCTGATGCTGTGGTCATGGGTCGAACGTAGCGCGCTCCTGTGTTCCGCCGTGTGCCGAGAAGCCCTCGGCCACGCGGCGAACGTAGGACACGGAACATGGCAACATCCATGTCTCACGTATCCGTTAGCCGGAAAGAGTGAAGGGCGCCCGGTTTCCCGGACGCCCTTCGTCTGCCGTTCAAGCCTGCAACTACGGCAGGTTGCGCGCCATCACGATGCGCTGGACCTGGTTGGTGCCTTCGTATATTTGGGTGATCTTCGCGTCGCGCATCATGCGCTCGACCGGGTAGTCGCGGGTGTAGCCGTAGCCGCCGAGGAGCTGGACGGCGTCCGTGGTGACCTCCATCGCGATGTCCGAGGCGAAGCACTTGGCGGCGGCGCCCAGGTACGTGAGGTCGGCGTCGCCGCGCTCGGAGGCGGCGGCGGCCTGGTAGGTCAGGGCGCGGGCGGCGGAGATCTTCATCGCCATGTCCGCGAGCATGAACTGGATGCCCTGGAAGTCGGCGATCGGCTTGCCGAACTGCTTGCGCTCCTGGACGTAGCCCTTGGCGTAGTCGAGGGCGCCCTGGGCCACACCGAGGGCCTGGGCGGCGATGGTGATGCGGGTGTGGTCGAGGGTCTTCATCGCGGTGGCGAAGCCGGTGCCCTCGGCGCCGATCATGCGGTCCGCGGGGATGCGGACGTTGTCGAAGTAGACCTCGCGGGTCGGGGAGCCCTTGATGCCGAGCTTCTTCTCCGGGGCGCCGAAGGAGACGCCCTCGTCGGACTTCTCGACGACGAAGGCGGAGATGCCCTTCGAGCGCTTCTCGGGGTCGGTGACGGCCATGACCGTGTAGTACTCGGAGACGCCCGCGTTGGTGATCCAGCGCTTCACGCCGTTGAGGACGTAGGAGTCGCCGTCGCGGACCGCGCGGGTCTTCATGCCGGCGGCGTCCGAGCCCGCGTCCGGCTCGGAGAGGCAGTACGAGAACATCGCGTCGCCCTTGGCCAGCGGGCCCAGGTACTTCTTCTTCAGCTCTTCGGAGCCGGAGAGGATGACGGGGAGCGAGCCCAGCTTGTTCACGGCCGGGATCAGGGAGGAGGAGACGCAGACGCGGGCGACCTCCTCGATCACGATGACCGTGGCGAGCGCGTCGGCGCCGGCGCCGCCGTAGGCCTCCGGCACGTGGATCGCGGCGAGGTCCGACGCGACGAGGGCGTCGAGCGCCTCCTGGGGGAAGCGCGCGTCCTCGTCGACGGCGGCGGCGTGCGGGGCGATCTTCGCCTCGGCCAGCGCCCGGATCGTGTCGCGGAGCATGTCGTGCTCCTCGGACGGGCGGTACAGGTCGAAATCAGCCGATCCGGCCAAGGTCTCTCACTCCAAGCGACGCTAATTACCGTTAAGTAACCCAAATCTTAGGGCGCGGCCCGCACGACGGATACGTGAGCTACGCGACAGCCACAACTTGCCCCCTCGGGGAGCTCCGCATACCCCGACTATGCTCGGGCGCGCGTCGCGGCACCACCGCAGAGCAGAGAAGTAAGAGAAGTACTGGCAGCACCCTGGCACCGACACCCTCTGGAGCTCCTCGTCATGCCTTTGAAGATCACCGTGATCGGCACCGGATACCTCGGCGCCACGCACGCCGCGGCGATGGCCGAGCTCGGCTTCGAGGTGCTCGGACTCGATGTCGTCCCCGAGAAGATCGAGATGCTCACGCGGGGCGAGGTCCCGATGTACGAGCCCGGCCTCGAGGAGCTGCTGCGCAAGCACGTCGCGGGGATCGAGGGGTCCAGCGGGCGGCTGCGCTTCACGATGGACTTCGCGGAGGTCGCGGAGTTCGGCGACGTCCACTTCGTGTGTGTGAACACGCCGCAGAAGCACGGTGAGTACGCGTGCGACATGTCGTACGTCGACTCGGCCTTCGGCGCGCTGGCGCCGCATCTGAGGCCCGGCGCGCTCGTCGTCGGCAAGTCCACCGTGCCGGTCGGCTCCGCGGAGCGGCTGGCCCGGCTGCTGCCCGAGGGCGTCGAGCTGGCCTGGAACCCGGAGTTCCTGCGCGAGGGCTTCGCCGTGGACGACACCCTGCACCCGGACCGGATCGTGGTCGGCGTGCGCGGGGAGCGGGCCGAGAAGCTGCTGCGCGAGGTGTACGCGACGCCGGTCGCCGAGGGCACGCCGTTCGTGGTGACGGACTATCCGACGGCCGAGCTGGTGAAGACCTCGGCGAACTCGTTCCTGGCGACCAAGATCTCGTTCATCAACGCGATGGCCGAGGTGTGCGAGGCCGCGGGCGGTGACGTCGCGAAGCTCGCGGAGGCGATCGGCTACGACGACCGGATCGGGCACAAGTTCCTGCGGGCCGGGATCGGGTTCGGTGGCGGCTGTCTGCCGAAGGACATCCGGGCGTTCATGGCGCGGGCGGGCGAGCTGGGCGCCGACCAGGCGCTGACGTTCCTGCGCGAGATCGACTCCGTGAACATGCGGCGGCGCGGGGCGATGGTCGAGATGGCGCGGGAGGCGCTGGGGGGCGGGGCGTTCCTCGGCAAGCGGGTGGCCGTGCTCGGCGCCGCTTTCAAGCCGGACTCGGACGACGTGCGGGACTCGCCGGCGCTGAACGTCGCCGGGCAGATTCATCTCCAGGGCGGTCAGGTGACCGTGTACGACCCGAAGGGGATGGAGAACGCGCGGCGGCTCTTCCCGACGCTGGGGTACGCGGACTCCGCGCTGGAGGCGGTGCGGGGGGCGGATGTCGTGCTGCACCTGACCGAGTGGCGGGAGTTCCGGGAGCTGGATCCTGCGGAGCTGGGCGCTGTCGCTGCCGAGCGGGTGATTCTGGACGGGCGGAACGCGCTGGATCCCGTGGTGTGGCGGGAAGCCGGGTGGACGTACCGGGCGATGGGACGTCCGTCTGCTTAGTCGCTCCGCTCGGTCGCCGGACCGGCTTCGCGCCGCGGCTTCACCGGTTCGTCGCCGGGTGCGGCCCGGTGGGGCTTCTCGCGCAGTTCCCCGCGCCCCCGGGCTCTGGCCCCCGGCCCGGCCCGGGCCCCCCCCCCCCGCAGGGCCACCCGCTCT
>NZ_JBHYTK010000187.1:0-7118 GCF_042749255.1 Streptomyces sp. NPDC059524
AGTACGAGGCCTTGCGCCCGGCACGCCGAGAGCACGCACCAGACGCCGCCCGGCCGCCCTTCGGGCGACGACGGGACTTTGCGGACACGACCTAGGGCGTCTCGGCGGACGCCGTCCGCATGCGCCCGTACGCGTACACGCAGCCGGCGAGCGCCAGGTCGGACAGGAGCATGAATCCGATGCTGTACGAGTCCTTGGCGCTGTAGATGGCGCCCATGACGAGCGGCGGGACGAAGCCGCCGAGGCCTCCCATCGCTCCGACGATGCCGGTGACCGAGCCGACCTGGGGCTGCGGGGTGACCTGCGAGACGAGGGCGAACACGCTGCCGCTCGCGGTGCCGAGACCGGCCGCCATCAGCATGAAGCAGACGGTGCCCATGGGGTTCAGGGCCGGGTCGAAGGCCTGCATGATGGCGAACAGGGCGACGACGGCGAGCGCCCACGCGGTGACCACGGCCGGGTGGATCCGGTCCGAGAGCCAGCCGCCGATCGGCCGGAAGACGACCGTGACCAGCGCGAATCCGGCCGCCTTGGTGCCCGCCTCGGTGGGGCTGAGCTCGTACCAGGTCTTCAGGTAGGTGGGCAGGTAGACGCCGAAGGCGACGATTCCGCCGAAGCCGATCGCGTAGAGGGCGGACAGCTCCCAGGTGACCCGCAGCTTTCCGGCCTTGCCGAGCCGGGTGCCCAGCGAGGTCGACGGGATCGGGCGGTCCGGGTGGTCGGTGATCAGCAGGGCGGCGATCACCGCGTAGACGGCCAGGGCGATGGCGACGACCAGGAACGGCAGGTTCTCGCCGTGCTTGGCGATGCGCGGCGTGAAGTAGCCGGACAGAGCGACGCCGCCCATGCCCATGCCGAAGACGCCGAGCGCGAGGCCCCGGTGCGCGGGCGGGAACCAGGAGTTCACCAGCGGGATGCCGATGGCGAAGGTGGTGCCGCCGAGGCCGAGCAGGAAGCCCACGGCGAGCATCGCGCCGAAGTTGTGCCGGGCCGGGATGACGAGGAGCACCGGGACGATGGTGAGCGCGGAGATCAGCGGGAACAGCAGCTTGGCGCCGTAGCGGTCGGTGAGGGCGCCGACCGGGATGCGTCCGAGCGAGCCCACGAGCACGGGCACCGCGACGAGGAAGGACTGGGCGAACGAGCTGAGGTTCAGGTCCGACCCGAAGACACCGGCGAGCGGCGCGATCAGGTTCCAGGCCCAGAAGGTGAGCGCGAAGCCCACGGTGGCCACGATGAGGTTGCGGTAGGCGGCCGCCGAGGGTCCGCTCGCGGCCGGTGCCCCGGCCTGCGATCGCGTCGTGCGCGCGGAGGATGTCGTCACTCCTTCACGCTAGGAATCGGCCTCCCCGCCCTCCTGATCTGCTGCTCCGTTCGGGCGAACGGGCAGGCCCGCCTCCGTGGCCGCCGCGTGCAGCACGGCCCGCAGCATGGCGGGGGTGAGCCGGCCGGTGAAGGTGTTGCGCTGGCTGACGTGGAAGCAGCCGTAGAGGGCGGGTCCGTCGGCGAGGGCGACGCGGGTGCCGTGGGAGAAGACGGGGCGGGGGCGCGGCACGCTCAGGCCCGCCGCGGTGAGCGCCGGGAGGGTCGCCTGCCAGCCGAAGGCGCCGAGGACGAGGACGGAGCGCAGCGTGGGCCGCAGCAGTTCGAGCTCGGTGACGAGCCAGGGGCGGCAGGTGTCGCGCTCGGCCGGGGTGGGCTTGTTGGCGGGCGGGGCGCAGTGCACGGGCGAGGTGAGGCGTACGCCGTGCAGGGTCAGGCCGTCGTCGGCGGCGACGGCGTCGGGCCGTGAGGCGAGCCCGAGGTCGTACAGGGCGCGGAAGAGGACGTCGCCGGAGCGGTCGCCGGTGAACATGCGGCCGGTGCGGTTGGCGCCGTGCGCGGCCGGGGCGAGGCCGACGATCAGCAGGGACGCGTCGTGCGGACCGAAGCCGGGCACGGGCCGGCCCCAGTACGTCTGGTCGGCGAAGGCGGCGCGCTTGGTGCGGGCGACCTCCTCACGCCAGGCGACGAGCCGCGGGCAGGCCCGGCAGCCGGTGATCCGCGCGTCGAGCCGCCCGATCCCGTCCAGACCGTCCGGCCCTTCCGGTCCGGTCGGCACGTCCGGTCCGTGCATCGCCCGGTCCGCCCTTCCCGCCCCGTCCGTTCCGTCGGTCGCGTCCATCACTCCACCGTAGGCGGGACCGGGGCTCGCCGACGCGGGGAGGCTCTAAGGTCGAGGCATGGCAGCGGAGAATGCGCGGAGTTCGGGAACGCCGGAGACCCCCGGCGGCGGTGCCGGTGTACGGGTCGACAGCTGGATCTGGGCCGTGCGGCTGGTCAAGACCCGCTCGGCGGGCGCGGCGGCCTGCAAGGGCGGCCATGTGAAGGTGAACGGGACGAGCGTGAAGCCCGCCCACACCCTGCACGTCGGCGACGAGGTCCGGGTGCGCCGGCCCGGGGACCGCGAACGCCTGGTGATCGTCAGACGGCTGATCCGCAAGCGGGTCGGCGCGCCCGTCGCGGTCGAGTGCTACGAGGACAACTCGCCGCCGCCTCCCCCGCGCGGGGCGATCGCCCCGGTCGGGGTGCGCGACCGGGGCACGGGCCGGCCCACCAAGCGGGACCGGCGTGAGCTGGAGCGGCTGCGCGGCATCTTCGGCCAGGGCCCGGGCCCCGACGACGACAGCGGCCACGACGGGCCCTGAGGCCGGTCAGGAGGCGCGTCGCAGCAGCGCGATCAGTTCGCGGTCGTGCGCGCGGCGCGCCCACGCCAGGACGACGAGCGGCACCATGAGGATCAGCGGCGTCGCCGCGTTCTCCCCGTCGAACACGGTCAGTTGGGTGATGAAGGCGCCGACCAGCAGGCCGCACAGGGCGATCGGGGTGACCCCGGAGAGCACCGGGACCAACAGGCCGATCGCCCCGGCCAGTTCGAGCAGACCGATCGCGTACATGCCGGGCGCTCCCCAGCCGATTCTGTCGAAGGCCTCGACGGCCGAGGCGTGTCCGATGAGCTTGGGCAGGGCGCTCGCGAAGGCGAAGAACAGGGCGAGCAGCACGGTGACCGTGCGCAGCGCGATCCGGGCGGCGCGGGAGCGGGCCGGGGCGGCGACCGCGGCGGCGTTGACGGAGGCGGGGGCGGGGGCTGCGTTCGACACGATGACTCCTCGGGAACTGACGTGCGGTGTTCTTACGCAGGGTCAGACCCGCCCGGACACCGGAACTCATCGCTGTTCCCGCCCCTGATCACGAAGGACTCTCCCCCGGTCCCGCGGGAGTCGCCCTCGGTCACACGGGAATCGCCCGCACCCACGACCCGTCCGGCGTCAGCAGCCGGTCGATCTTCAACCCGGCCTCCGCCAGCGCCTGTTCGAACTCCTGCGGGGTCAGCGGGCGGCAGCGGTACGTCTGCGTCCACACCACGTCCGGG
Organism: Streptomyces sp. NPDC059524; assembly: GCF_042749255.1. Taxonomy (NCBI): domain Bacteria; kingdom Bacillati; phylum Actinomycetota; class Actinomycetes; order Kitasatosporales; family Streptomycetaceae; genus Streptomyces; species Streptomyces sp. NPDC059524. The sequence goes on from NZ_JBHYTK010000187.1 coordinate 3,413, forward strand.
AACACGTACTCCACCTTCACCGCGCGCACCCCGTCACCGACCGGCTCCGAGTACAGCTTGCGGATCGTGAAGCGGCCGTCGACGACCAGCTCGCGCGGCAGGTTCTCGTGCGCGCCCGCCCGCTCGCGCTGGATCAGCACGCAGCCGTCGTCGGCGACGTGCCGGCGGCAGGCGGCGAGCATGCCGCGCCGCACCTCCGCGTCCCCCGTGTGCACGAGGATCGACGCGAGCATCACCACGTCGAACGTCTCGCCCAGGTCGAGCCCCTCGATGGTGGAGCGCACCGTACGCGCGCCCTTGACCCGCTCCAGCATCTGCGGCGACTCGTCCACCGCGGTCACCCGGAAGCCCCGCTCGACCAGCGGGTGCGTCACCCGGCCGACCCCGCAGCCCAGCTCCAGGAGCGTGGCGCCCGCGGGCACGGCCGCCGCGATGACGTCCGGCTCGTCCTCCACGGGCAGCCGCGCGTACAGCTCCACCGCGCATCCGTCGGGTGTGATGGCCCCCGGCCCCGTCGCCTCGTACCCCTCGCGCATCTCAAGGTCCATGCACGGGGAACGAGCCGCCCGCCCCCTCCGTTCCCGCTCCCGCGCTCCGCGCCGCGGAGAGGCACCATGGAAGGGGTACCTCTTCGTCGGCCGAGGGGAGAGTGACCATGCATCTCGCGCATCTGTCCCGCACCGGTGACGAGCCGCTCACGGCCCGCAGCCCGCTGCGCATGCGGCTGGGGCTTGCCCTGTTCGGCCTGGTCTGGACCGTGTTCGGCACCGTCGCGTTCCTGATCGCGCACCGTCCGTGGTGGGCGCTGGCCTGCGGGATCCTGTGGCTGATCACGACGGTCGACCTCTACCTGATCGTCCGCCACATCCGCCAGGGGCCGCACTACCAGCCCGGGCGCGACGTGCCGCCCTACCACCGCTCCCCGTGACGACGGGGGCGCCGGGAGCGGCGGTCAGTCGTCGAAACGGGCCGCCGCGAGGTACTCGGGCTGCGGGTCGAGCGCGGCGGCCAGCCGGAAGTGGCGGCGGGCCTGCTGCGGGCGCAGCCAGCGCTCATAGGTCCTGGCGAGGGCGAAGTGCGCGAACGCGTTGTCCGGCTCGCGCTCCAGGACGATGGAGAACTCCAGCTCGGCGGCGCGCAGTTGGGCCGCGGCGAAGAAGGCGCGGGCCCGCAGCAGGCGGGCCGCCGTGTTCTCCGGGTGGGCCGCGATCACGTCGTCCAGAAGCTTCACCGCGCCCCGGGGGTCACGTGCGGCGAGCAGCTGCTCGGCGGCTCGGTAGTCGATGACGTGCGTCTCGGGGGTGGCGTCGGGCACGGTGAACTCCCTCCTGGTGTCGACCACGTCAACACCACGGACCGTAAGGCCTATTCCTGCCCACCGCGCCGTACGCGAACACGCGGACGGCCCCCGGGAGCGGCTCAGGGCCCGCTCAGCGCCACCGCAAGCACCATCCCGACGACCACGAGCACAGCGCCGGCGATCATGAACGCCCGGTCGACGCCGGGCCGCTCCGCGCCCAGCACCACGGTCTCGCGCGGATCGTCGACGTCGTACGCGACGCTGACGACGCCGCCGGGCGGCAGCGGGCGCCGTCGGCTGGCCGGGACGGGCGAAGCGACCTCGACGACGCGTCCGTCACCGGTCTCGAACTGCAGCAGCGGCCGCGCGGAGCCCTGCTGGGGCGGCTTGACCAGTGCCTCGGCGACATTGGCCGCGGTGCGCAGCCGCCGGGTGCGCTGGAGCCCGTAGGCGCCGGCGATCAGTGCGACGAGGCCGCCCATCGCGATGCACGCGGCAAGCAGGATCACGCCGTCGCGGTGTGCGCGCGGCGCACCAGCTCGGCCCACACGGTGTCGACCTGCTCCACGAGGCGCTCGCGCGGGCCGTCGTTGTCGATGACGAGGTCGGCGATCTCGCGGCGCTGCTCGCGGGTGGCCTGGGCGGCCATCCGGGCGCGCGCGTCGTCCTCGGTCATGCCGCGCAGCCGGGTCAGCCGGTCGAGCTGGGTCTCGGGGCTCGCGTCGACGACGATGACCAGGTCGTAGAAGGGGGCGAGGCCGTTCTCGGTGAGGAGCGGGACGTCGTGGACGACGACCGCGTCGGTGCCGGCCGCCGCTTCCAGTTCGGCGGAGCGGGCCCCGACCAGCGGGTGCACGATCTTGTTCAGTACGGCGAGCCGGTCGGCGTCGGCGAAGACGATCGCGCCGAGGGCGGGCCGGTCCAGGGTGCCGTCGGGGGCGAGCACCTCCTCGCCGAAGGCCTCGACGACGGCCGCGAGCCCCGGCGTGCCGGGCTCGACGACCTCCCGTGCGATGCGGTCCGCGTCGATCAGGACGGCCCCGCGCTCCACCAGGAGCCGGGACACCTCGCTCTTGCCGGCGCCGATACCGCCGGTCAGCCCCACCTTCACCATGAGCGGAAGCTTAGGGCAGACCCCGGGCCCGCTCACCGGCCGGTCAGGAGTCCCCGGTCAGGAGTCGCCCTCGCGCTCGGCGAGGAACCGCTCGAACTCGAGGCCGATCTCGTCGGCGGAGGGGATGTCGGCCGGCTCGGCCAGCATGTTCCCCCGCGACGCGGCACCGGCCGCGGCGTCGTACTGGTGCTCTAGGCCCTGGACGAGCGAGACGAGCTCCTCGTCGCCCTCCTGCACCTGGCGGTCGATCTCCGTCTGGGTGCGGTGGGCGGCGGTGCGCAGTCCGTGCGCGACGCCGGGCAGGACCAGGCCGGTCGCGCCGGTGATCGCCTCCAGGACGGTGAGCGCGGCGTCCGGGTACGCGGAGCGCGCGATGTAGTGCGGGACGTGCGCGGCGACGCCGAGGACGTCGAAGCCGGCCTCGATCAGGCGGTACTCGATCAGAGCCTCGGCGCTGCCCGGGACCTGCGCCTCGTCGAACGGGCTGCGGTGGCCGGGGACCAGCTCCGACCTGTTCCCGTGCGGGGTCAGGCCGACGGGGCGGGTGTGCGGGACGCCCATCGGGATGCCGTGGAAGTTCACCGCGAGCCGGACGCCGAGGCGCTCCACTATCTGCTGCACGGCGGCCGCGAAACGCTCCCACTCCACGTCGGGCTCGGGCCCGGAAAGGAGCAGGAACGGGGCGCCGGTGGCGTCCTGCACGAGCCGCACGTCGAGCGAGGGCACCTCGTAGTCGGTGAACTGCTCGCGGCGGAAGGTCAGCAGCGGGCGGCGGGCCCGGTAGTCGACCAGCCGGTCGTGGTCGAAGCGCGCGACGACCTGGTGCGGCAGCGAGTCCAGGAGCCGATCGACGATCTGGTCGCCGGCCTCGCCCGCGTCGATGTAACCGTCGAAGTGATAGAGCATGACGAGGCCTGCCGACTCCTGGGCGAGCGCCATGTCGACCACGGCGAGCCCTTCCGGCTCCCACGTATACAAATCCTGCGGATCAAGCACAGTGACCGCTCCTCCTCGTCCTCGACAGACAGAAGAACAATCACCCCCACCTGATCCATTCCCGGGACGCGATCCCCTGAGAGCCGCACGCAGTGCGCTCCTCAGGGGCGCGGGGAACTGCGCGAGCAACCACGACGAAGCCGGCACCCGCACTCACACAGGTCAGCCCCCGCTGATGAGGCGCAAAAAACAGTGGGGGGGGCGCGCCCCAGTGCGGGGGCGGGGGGTGAAACAATAAGAAGGCGAGGGAGTTAGGGGGAGGGGCCGCCCCCCCCAGAGCGCGACCCACCGCGGGG
>NZ_JBHYTK010000187.1:7128-13789 GCF_042749255.1 Streptomyces sp. NPDC059524
GCACCACATGGTGCGGGCCCACTGTTCAACTAGCTGCTAGCGCAGAGCGTTTCAGCTCTGGCCACCCGCCAGCTTCTCACGCAGCGCGGCGAGCGCCTCGTCCGAAGCAAGCGCACCCGAGTTGTCGTCCGACTCCGAGGAGTAGGAACCGCCACCGGACGCGACCGGCGCGGCACCGGCGGCGCCGGCACCCTCGGCCTCGGCCTGGGCGTCGGCCTCGCGGGACTTGATGACCTGAGCCTGGTGCTGCTCGAAGCGCTGCTGCGCCTCGGCGTACTGGGTCTCCCAGGCCTCGCGCTGGGTCTCGAAGCCCTCGAGCCAGTCGTTGGTCTCGGGGTCGAAGCCCTCGGGGTAGATGTAGTTGCCCTGGTCGTCGTACGACGCGGCCATGCCGTACAGGGTCGGGTCGAACTCGACGGCCGACGGGTCGGCGCCGAAGGCCTCGTTGGCCTGCTTCAGCGAGAGGCTGATGCGGCGACGCTCGAGGTCGATGTCGATGACCTTGACGAAGATCTCGTCGTTGACCTGGACGACCTGCTCCGGGATCTCCACGTGGCGCTCGGCCAGCTCGGAGATGTGGACCAGACCCTCGATGCCCTCGTCCACGCGGACGAACGCACCGAACGGAACCAGCTTCGTGACCTTACCCGGGACGACCTGGCCGATCTGGTGGGTACGGGCGAACTGCTGCCACGGGTCCTCCTGCGTCGCCTTCAGCGACAGGGAGACACGCTCGCGGTCCATGTCGACGTCGAGGACCTCGACGGTGACTTCCTGGCCGACCTCGACAACCTCGGACGGGTGGTCGATGTGCTTCCAGGAGAGCTCGGAGACGTGAACCAGACCGTCGACGCCACCCAGGTCCACGAAGGCACCGAAGTTGACGATCGAGGACACGACGCCGGAGCGGACCTGACCCTTCTGGAGGGTCGTGAGGAACGTCTGGCGGACCTCGGACTGGGTCTGCTCCAGCCAGGCACGGCGGGACAGGACCACGTTGTTGCGGTTCTTGTCCAGCTCGATGATCTTCGCCTCGAGCTCCTTGCCCACGTAAGGCTGGAGGTCGCGGACACGGCGCATCTCGACCAGGGAGGCCGGGAGGAAGCCGCGGAGGCCGATGTCGAGGATGAGACCACCCTTGACGACCTCGATGACGGTACCGGTGACGATGCCGTCCTCTTCCTTGATCTTCTCGATGGTGCCCCAGGCACGCTCGTACTGAGCGCGCTTCTTCGAGAGGATCAGGCGGCCTTCCTTGTCCTCCTTCTGGAGAACCAGGGCCTCGATCTCGTCGCCGACGGCCACGACCTCGTTCGGGTCGACGTCGTGCTTGATCGAGAGCTCGCGGCTCGGGATGACACCTTCGGTCTTGTAACCGATGTCGAGGAGAACCTCGTCCCGGTCAACCTTGACGATGACGCCGTCGACGATGTCGCCATCGTTGAAGTACTTGATCGTCTCGTCGATGGCGGCGAGGAAAGCTTCCTCGTTACCGATGTCGTTGACCGCAACCTGCGGGGTGGTGGCGGTGGTCTCGGTGCTGCTCGTCATGTGGGAAAGGGCTCCGGCGGACATTGAAAGTCGGTGGGTACTGCTACGCCGGGAACCTGTTTCGCACCGAAGAAGCCGGACAGCCTAGGAAGCGCCTGCCCGGAACCGGGGGCGCCTCGACAACCGAGGGGACATGCAACAGATGCGAGCACAGCCTGCTATGTCTGAGGTGCGCAGGCCCGCAGCGCAACTTGTAGCATACGGGGGCTGCCGGGCACGGTCAATGCGCGAAGGCGCACACCAGGGGCGGATCGCCGCAATCCCGGCAGAAATCCTGTCGCACGAGGCTACGAGGGCCGCAGCGAACGCTCGCGGCGCCCTCTTCCCGGCGACGGGGTTACGGAAGAGTACGACGAGGGAGCCCATCATCCAAGAGTCCGGACGCATGCAAGCGCACGAGTCCCTGCCGGCGGCACCGGCGTCCTCCGTGGACGAGGATTCGACGGCCACCCGGCGCGACGCCGGCACGGGCGAGAGCTCCCGGGCCAACCGCGGCTGGTGGGACCGGAACGCGGACGAGTACCAGATCGAGCACGGCACCTTCCTCGGTGACGACCGCTTCGTGTGGGGCCCCGAGGGCCTCGACGAGGTGGAGGCCGAGCTGCTCGGCCCGGCGGAGGAGCTGGCCGGCCGCGACGTCCTGGAGATCGGCGCGGGCGCCGCCCAGTGCTCGCGCTGGCTCGCCGCGCAGGGCGCCCGCCCGGTGGCCCTCGACCTCTCGCACCGCCAGCTGCAGCACGCCCTGCGCATCGACGGCGGGAAGGTGCCCCTCGTCGAGGCGGACGCGGGGGCGCTCCCCTTCCTGGACGGCTCCTTCGATCTGGCCTGCTCCGCGTACGGGGCGCTGCCCTTCGTCGCCGACCCGGTCCGGGTACTGCGCGAGGTGCGCCGGGTGCTGCGGCCGGGCGGCCGCTTCGTCTTCTCCGTCACGCACCCGATCCGCTGGGCGTTCCCGGACGAGCCGGGCCCCGAGGGGCTGAGCGTCGCCGCGTCGTACTTCGACCGCACTCCTTATGTGGAGCAGGACGAGGAGGGGCGCGCCGTATATGTGGAGCACCACCGCACGGTCGGTGACCGGGTGCGGGACGTGGTCGCGGGCGGCTTCCGGCTCGTGGACCTCGTGGAACCGGAGTGGCCCGCGTGGAACACGCAGGAGTGGGGCGGCTGGTCGCCGCTGCGCGGGAACCTGATCCCGGGCACCGCCATCTTCGTGTGCGAGCGGGACTAGAACGCACGAGACACTGGCCGGGTGATCCGTGACGCGGCCCTGGAGGCCCTCCCCGTCCGTTCCGCGCTGCCCGCGCTGCGTTCCGCGCTCGACGCGGGCGGGGTCGCGGTGCTCGTCGCCCCGCCGGGCACCGGCAAGACGACGCTGGTGCCGCTGTTCCTGGCCGGGCTGCTCGGCGGGGACGGGCCGGTGCGCCGGGTCGTGGTCGCCGAGCCTCGCCGGATCGCGGCGCGGGCGGCGGCGCGGCGGATGGCGTGGCTGCTGGGCGAGCGGGTCGGCGAGCGGGTGGGGTTCACGGTGCGCGGCGAGCGGGCCGTCGGGCCGCGCACCGTCGTGGAGGTCGTGACCACGGGTGTCCTGGTGCAGCGGCTCCAGCGCGACCAGGAGCTGGCCGGCGTCGACGTGGTCCTGCTCGACGAGGTGCACGAGCGGCATCTGGACGCGGACACGGTGGCGGCGTTCCTGTGGGACGTGCGCGAGACGCTGCGGCCCGAGCTGGAACTGGTCGCGGCGTCGGCGACGACCGACGCGGAGGGCTGGTCGGCGCTGCTCGGGGGCTCGCCGGTGGTGACGGCCGAGGGCGCCTCGTTCCCGGTGGAGACGGTGTGGGCGCCGCCGGCCCGGCCGGTGCGGCCGCCGCACGGGATGCGGGTGGATCCGGCGCTGCTCACGCATGTGGCGTCGGTGGTGCGCCGGGCGCTCGCGGAGCGGTCCGGGGACGTGCTGTGTTTTCTTCCCGGGGTCGGCGAGATCGCTCGGGTGGCGGGCCTGCTGGGCGCCCTGGGTGACGTCGAGGTGCTGCAGGTGCACGGGCGGGCGCCGGCCGCGGTGCAGGACGCGGTGCTCTCTCCCGGCGGGCGGCGCCGGGTGGTCCTGGCCACGGCGGTCGCGGAGTCGTCGCTGACGGTGCCGGGGGTGCGGGTCGTCGTGGACGCGGGTCTGGCGCGGGAGCCGCGGGTGGATCACGCGCGGGGGCTGAGCGCGCTGACGACGGTACGGGCGTCGCGGGCGTCCGGTACGCAGCGCGCGGGGCGGGCCGGGCGTGAGGCGCCCGGGTTCGTGTACCGCTGCTGGGACGAGGCGGAGGACGCCCGTCTTTCGCGCTTCCCGTCGCCGGAGATCAAGGTGGCGGACCTGACGGCGTTCGCGTTGCAGGCGGCGTGCTGGGGCAGCCCGGACGGGTCCGGGCTCGCTCTGCTCGACGCGCCGCCCGCCGGGGCGATGGCGGCGGCGCGGGAGGTCCTGACGGCGGTCGGTGCGGTGGAGCCGGACTCGGGGCGGGTCACGGACCGGGGCCGGCGTCTGTCCCGCCTCGGCCTGCACCCGCGGCTCGGCCGGGCGCTGCTCGACGCGGCGCCGGTGGTGACGGCGCGGCGGGCGGCGGAGGCGGTGGCCCTGCTGAGCGAGGAGCCGCCGCGCGAGTACGGGGACGATCTGGCCGGGGCGCTGCGGGCGGCGCGGCGTGGTGGTGACGCGTACGCGGGGCGGTGGCGTCAGGAGGTGCGGCGGCTGTCGTCGCTCGCGGGCGACTCCGCGCCGGAGGGCACCGGCGGTGGTCCGGCGCCTGCGCGGGGGCAGGCCGGGGACGAGTACGTCGTCGGGGTCGTCGCGGCGCTCGCGTTTCCCGAGCGGATCGCCCGTAAGGACAAGGGGTCGTGGCTCATGGTGTCCGGGACGCGGGCCGAGGCCGGGGACGGGAGCGCGCTGCGGGACGCGGCGTGGGTGGCCGTCGCGGTGGCGGACCGGCCGGTGGGCGCCGGGCACGCGCGCGTGCGGCTCGGGGCGGTCGTGGACGAGGACGTCGCACGGTGGGCGGCCGGCTCGCTGTACGGCGAGGGCGACGAAGTGGCGTGGGCGGACGGGGAGTTGGTGGCCCGGCACGTGGAGCGGCTGGGGGCCGTCGAGCTGACGGTGCGCCCGATCAGGGACCCCGCGCCCGGGCTCGTACGGGAAGGGCTGCTCGAGGGGCTGCGGCGGGAGGGGGTCGGGCTGCTGCGGTGGGACCGGGAGGCACGGGGGCTGCGGGAGCGGCTGGCGTTCCTGCGGCATCAGCTCGGGGATCCCTGGCCTGACGTGAGCGACGCGGCGTTGCTGGCGCGGGCCGACGAGTGGCTGGAGCCGGAGCTGGGCGCGGCGCGGAGGCGGGCCGATCTGGGGCGGATCGACGCGGGGCGGGCGCTGACGCGGCTGCTGCCGTGGGCGGGCGGTGAGGCGGCACGGCTCGACGAGCTGGCGCCGGAGCGGCTCGAGGTGCCGAGCGGTTCGCGGATCCGGGTCGACTACGGGGATCCGGAGCGGCCGGTGCTCGCGGTGAAGCTGCAGGAGATGTTCGGGCTGCAGGAGACGCCGCGCCTGGCCGGGGTGCCGGTGCTCGTGCACCTGCTGTCCCCGGCCGGGCGTCCGGCGGCGGTGACCGCCGATCTGGCGTCGTTCTGGCGCGAGGGCTATCGCGCGGTGCGGGCCGATCTGCGTGGCCGGTACCCGAAGCATCCGTGGCCGGAGGATCCGGCGGCGGCCGAGGCGACCCGGTACACGAACGCGCGGCTCAGGCGCTGACCGGTTCGGGGTGCGGCACGGCCGTGCCCTCCGGGTCCCCGGGGCGCCGGCTGCGGGCCTCCAGCCACAGGGACAGGGCGAGCAGCAGCACGCCGAGGCCGAGGAAGCCCCAGGGCAGGTACGAGGTCAGCAGGAGGACCAGGACGCGGTTGGAGCTGACCAGGTCGACGGTGGCCTGGATGGAGTCCTCGCGCATCTTGACGTGGCCCTTGAACACGGTGACCTTGTCGCGGCCGCCGAGCAGGGTGCCGCCGCGCAGCTCGTTCTCCATGATCTCCTCGCCGTAGACCGGTGCGCCGGTGGTGGGTTCGACCCAGAACTTGCGCGTGGTCGTGTACCAGCGGGTGGTGCCGGTCTTGGCGACGGACTCGGGTGTGATGCCCGGGACCGGCATCGTCCTGGGCAGCGGGACCTTCATCCACGGGATGGTCTGCTCGAAGTAGTAGACCTTGATGCCGCGGAAGGTCGTGGTGCCCTTGTAGTGGATGGGGCGGGTGATACGGGCCTGCGCGTCGAAGTACTCGTAGTCGCGCTTCTCGGTGAGGAAGGGCCACTTGAACTCGATGCCGTCGCGCCGGACCGGGTCGCCGTCGACCATCTCGCCGGTGGCGTGGACGGGTTCGGAGCTGTGGGCGTCGAAGATGTAGCGCTCGGGGATCTTGGAGACCATCTTGCCGTCGGGTCCGACGACGTAGGACAGGGCGTCCCAGACGACGACGTCGCGGCCGGCGCTGTCGCTGATCCGTTTCGCCTTCTCGACGTCGCCCTTGAGGGTCTGCACGATACTGACCTTGGAGACCTTCTTGGCCTGCATGGTGCCGTAGTCGAGCAGCGTGGGGTTCTTGGCCTCCAGGACGACGTTCTGGTACTGGCTGGGCGGGATCTTCGCCAGGCGCGGGAACGCGTACCAGCGCATGAGCGGGGACATCGCCGTGAAGAACACGGCGAAGGCGAGCAGGATCAGGCTTGCCTTGCGGCGCATCTCGGCGGCCCTCCTCGGCGGTCCGGTCAGACGTGCTCGGGGTGCTCGGGGTCGGTTCAGACGTGCTTGGGGACGGTGGTGAGCAGGGGTTTCGGCGAGGTCTTGCCCGCCGGGGCGCCGATCGCCGTGATCGTGAGCACGAGGGCGAGGGCCGCGGCCAGTCCGATCGCGGCCGCGATGAGGGCGCGCATGTCCGACCTCCATATCTGATGGGGCGTCAGGCCTCTTGGGTCGGTGCACCGTAGCAATGCCGGGGGCAGATGAGAACAGGCGGAACAGGACGACCCGAGACGAGCCGAGACGAGCCGAGACGACCTGAGCCCCCGGCCTTCGGGGGCCGGGGG
>NZ_JBHYTK010000188.1:0-856 GCF_042749255.1 Streptomyces sp. NPDC059524
CCCGCACACCGTGTGTGCGGGGCCCCGCCGTCGTACGGGAGCGCTGTGCGGGGCGGCTCAACGGGCCTGTGAGGCAAGCTCCTTGGCGGCCTCCGTGAGGTCCTTGGCCGTGTCGATGGCCCGCCAGTACGCGCCCTGCGGGATCGGGAACCCGGCGAGGCGCTTGGCGCGGGCCAGCCGCGGGAACGTGGTCCGCTCGTGGTCGCCGAGGTCCGGCAGCAGCGACGCGAACTCGGCCGAGAACACGTACACGCCCGCGTTGATCAGATACGGCGACGGCGGCGCCTCCACGAAGTCCGTGATGTGACCGAACGCGTCGGTCTCCACCGCGCCCCACGGGATGCGCGGCCGGGCCAGCGCCAGCGTCGCCGTCGCCTCGCGCTCGGCGTGGAAGTCGGCCATCTCGCGCAGGGAGAAGCGTGTCCAGATGTCGCCGTTCGTCGCGTACCAGGGGCGGTCCGGGTGCGGCAGGTGGCCCGCGGCGTACTTGAGGCCGCCGCCGCGTCCCAGGGGCTCCTTCTCGACTGCCGTCGTGACCCGCAGCGGCAGTTCGGCCTCGCGCAGCCAGTCCTGGAGGACCTCGGCGAGATGGCCGCAGGAGACCACGGCGTCCGTGACGCCCTCGGCGGCCAGCCAGGACAGCTGGTGCCCGATGATCGGCATGCCCGTGCCCGGGATCTCCACCATCGGCTTGGGCCGGTCGTCGGTGTAGGGGCGCAGGCGCGAGCCCTGGCCGCCCGCCAGGACGACGGCCTGCGTCGGGCGGTGGTGCGGGAACGCGTGCGGGCCGTGGGCGGGGGGGGGGGGGCGCGGGGGAGATCCGACCAGCGACCCACACGACACCGCCCCCAGCGAC
>NZ_JBHYTK010000188.1:866-12672 GCF_042749255.1 Streptomyces sp. NPDC059524
CCGCGCGGCGCGCGCGCGCCCGCGTAGCGCCGGCTTCAGCCGCGCGCCCCCCCCCCCCCCCCGGGCCCGTCGGGCAGGGAGGGACCCCGGGGCCCCGAGAGGTCAGCCCCGGAAGCCGGCGACCCCGGAGGCGAAGGACGTGTCACAGACCGGGCGGGCGTAGGACTGCGCGCGGGCCGGGCCGTACGCGTGCACGGCGGCGCGGCCGAGGGCCTTGGCGATCGTCATGCAGTGCTTCGCCAGCGACGGCCGCCGGTCGATCTCCTGCTGGAGGTGGGTGAGCGCGACGCCCGGGTTCTCCTCCTGGAGTTCCTCGAGCAGGCGGTCGCGCAGGATGTCCTGGGGCGCGCGGGACTTGGCGCGCGCCGAGACGTCCTGCGAGGAAGCTGTCAGGATGGAGTCCTGCGAACTTCCCGACCAGTTGACCCGGGTGACCGCGAGGGTCCCGGAGAGCACCAGCATCACCGGCAGGACGAAGGCGAGCGTGCGGGCGGCGCGGCGGGCGGGACCCTGGCCCCGGGCTCGGCGCGACCTCTGGGTGTAGTTAGCGGAGTGCGTCACGCGAGTGAGCGTAGCGGTCGGTGATGATTTGGCGACATTTAGTCACTCGACCGAGGGACGGGTAACGGGGTTTCTTTGCTTGGGCGTTGACGCGCCTGGCCCAAAAGTCCTATTTGCCGGGGTATTTGTCGACAACGAAGGCGCGAACGCGGACCGGAAAAGGGGAAGGCCCCCGCACTTCCGCGCGGGGGCCTTCGAAGACCGGTCCTCGACCGGTCTTCGCTGTCGCTCCGGGTCAGTCGGAGAGACGCTCGCCCGTGGACGTCGAGAACACGTGGGTCTCGCCCGGACGCGGGACCACGTGCAGCTGGGCGCCCTTCTCGGGCACCCGGCGGCCGTTGACGCGGACGACCAGGTCCTTGTCCTCGCCGCCGACGCGCGCGGTGCCGTAGACGTAACCGTCGGCGCCGAGCTCCTCGACCACGTTCACGGAGACCGCGAGACCGGCCGGGGCGTCGCTGGAGTCCTTCGTCAGGGACTTCGAGGCCTCGCCGCCGCCGTGCTCCACGACGTCGAAGTGCTCGGGGCGCACGCCGACCGTGACCGTGGTGTCGCCCTTGTCGGACGCGGCCTTCAGGGCGTCGCGGTTCACCGGCACGACCGAGTTGCCGAACTTCACGCCGCCGTCGGTGATCGGCACCTCGACCAGGTTCATCGCGGGGGAGCCGATGAAGCCGGCGACGAACAGGTTCGCAGGCTTGTCGTACATGTTGCGCGGCGAGTCGACCTGCTGGAGCAGGCCGTCCTTCAGCACGGCCACGCGGTCGCCCATGGTCATGGCCTCGACCTGGTCGTGCGTGACGTACACGGTCGTGATGCCGAGACGGCGCTGCAGCGAGGCGATCTGCGTACGCGTGCTGACACGGAGCTTGGCGTCGAGGTTCGACAGCGGCTCGTCCATGAGGAACACCTGCGGCTCACGCACGATGGCGCGGCCCATCGCCACACGCTGGCGCTGACCACCGGACAGCGCCTTCGGCTTGCGGTCCAGGTACTCGGTCAGGTCGAGGATCTTGGCGGCCTCCTCGACCTTCTGCCGGATCTCCGCCTTGTTCACGCCGGCGATCTTCAGGGCGAAGCCCATGTTGTCGGCGACCGTCATGTGCGGGTACAGCGCGTAGTTCTGGAACACCATGGCGATGTCCCGGTCCTTGGGCGGCAGGTGCGTGACGTCGCGGTCGCCGATGCGGATCGCTCCGCCGTTGACGTCCTCGAGGCCCGCGAGCATGCGCAGGGAGGTCGACTTGCCGCAGCCGGACGGGCCGACGAGGACGAGGAACTCGCCGTCCTCGATCTCGATGTCCAGGCCGTCGACGGCGGGCTTGGTGGAACCCGGGTAGACGCGGGTCGCCTTGTCGAACGTGACAGAAGCCATGGCTGTGAAGCCCCCTTCACCGGCAGGAACGTGCCGGACGATCCGTAGTGGAAGGTGGTGAGTGGTGTAGTCCACGCGAGTGAACTGCTGGGACCGTACCCGGCCGGGGGCGGGTATGTCAGCAGGTCGGGGCCTGTGGGATTCGCCGGAATTTTCGAGAGGTCCGCGGACGGCGTTGGTTACACTGCACGGGCTGCCTCCTTAGCTCAGCTGGCCAGAGCAACGCACTTGTAATGCGTAGGTCGTCGGTTCGAATCCGACAGGGGGCTCCACGATCAGCCGAAACCCCGGGTCACCACAGGTGTGACCTGGGGTTTTCGCTGTTCACAGGCCGAAGAGGGCCTGGGCCGCGTGGCGGGTGTCGGTGTACTCGCGGACTTCGGTGATCCGGCCGGCCCGGACCGTGAAGAGGCCCAGGCAGTGGTTGTCGTAGGGGAGGCCGGTGGCCGCTTCGGCCTGGGCCCGCCATTCGGCGATCACCGTGGGGCCGTCCGCCAGGACGTTCGTCAGGGTGATGGTGGGGGTGGTGCCGGGGGCGAAGAGGGACGCCGTGGCCTTGCCGAGGAAGTCGTTGATGATCGCGTCGCGGCCGCGCCAGGTGCCGGAGAGAGGGAGGTCGGTGCCGGGGTAGGTCCAGGTCGCGTCCTCGGCGAAGGAATCGATGATCGTGGGCAGGTCGCCGGCGGCCACTGCCTCGATGTAGCGGGTGACGACGGCGCGGGGGGTGGCTTCTGTGGTCATGGCCCCGAGTGAAGTGCTCGGGGCCATGGTCAGGCCAACAACTGCGGTGCCGGTGCGACAACGGGGGGTTGTCGCGGCCGGTCAGCCGCGGCCGGCGATCTTGTCGGCGGCCTTGGCCAGGCGGGAGGACTCGGTGGTGCGGCCGGTCAGTTCTCGGCGGTCGGCGGCGTGGTACGTGGCGTACATGCCGTGGACGCCGAGCCAGCGGAAGGGCTCGGGCTCCCACTTGCGGACCTTGTGGTTGGCCCAGGGGAGGGCCGTGAGGTCGGTGGGGCCGGACTGGCCGGAGTCCTGCTGGACGAGGTCGCGCAGGGTGCGGGCGGCGAGGTTCGCGGTGGCGACGCCGGAGCCCACGTAACCGCCCGCCCAGCCGAGGCCGGTGGAGCGGTCCAGGCTGACCGAGGCGCACCAGTCGCGGGGGACGCCGAGGACGCCGGACCAGGCGTGGGCGATGCCGAGGCCGGTGAGCTGGGGGAAGAAGCGGGTGAGGATCTCGTACAGGGCCTCGACGGTGTGGGGCTGGGTGCGGCCGTCGTTGTCGGTGCGGGAGCCGAAGCGGTAGGGGACGCCGCGGCCGCCGAGGGCGATGCGGTCGTCGGCGGTGCGCTGGGCGTACATGTAGGCGTGGGCCATGTCGCCGAGGGTCTCGCGGCCTTCCCAGCCGATGGACTCCCACTGGGCGGGGGTGAGGGGCTCGGTGGCGATCATGGAGGAGTTCATGGGGAGCCAGGTGCGGCGGCTGCCCTTGAGGGAGGCGGTGAAGCCCTCGGTGCAGCGCAGGACGTAGGGGGCGCGCACGGTGCCGTAGGGGGTGATGGCGTGCTTGGGCTTGATCTCGGTGACGGGAGTCGACTCGTGGATGGTGACGCCGAGGGCTTCGGCGGCGCGGGCGAGGCCCTTGACGAGCTTCACGGGGTGCAGGCGGGCGCCGTGGGGGGTCCAGGTGGAGCCGACGGCGCCGGCGACGCGGATGCGTTCGGCGGTCTCGCGGGCGCCGTGCAGGGTGCGTTCCTTCTCGCCGTAGGAGACCTCGGTGGCGTGGAAGGCCTTGAGGCGGGCGAGCTGCGCGGGGGTGTAGGCGACTTCGAGGACGCCTCCGTGGTGGATGTCGGCGTCGATGTCCTCGGCCTTGGCGACGTCGATGACCTCGGTGACGGTGTCGTTCATGGCCTGCTGGAGGCGGACGGCGGCGTCGTGGCCGTGGAGCTTGGCGTAGCGGTCGCGGCCGGCGACGCCGTTGTAGAGCCAGCCGCCGTTGCGGCCGGAGGCGCCGTAGCCGCAGAACTTCTGCTCGAGGACGGTGATGCGCAGGAAGGGGGCGGCCTTCTTGAGGTAGTAGGCCGTCCACAGGCCGGTGTAGCCGCCGCCGACGATGACGACGTCGGCGGTCGCGTCGCCGGGGAGGGGCTCGCGGGTGTCGGGGAGGCCGTCGTCGGCGTACCAGTAGGAGATGCCGCCGTTGACGGTGGTGGTGGCGCTGCGGTTCGTGCTGCTCATGGCGGTGGACGTTACTGCGGGGGCGGGGGTTTGCGGCAGGGGGTGAGCGGGGCGGGTGCGGTCGCGCGGGTGAGGGGGCGGCAGCACAGGCCGATGAGGACGGCGGTGGCGTGGCCGAGGTCGGTGAAGGTGCGGCCGGTGCCGGTGAGGAGGGGGAGGCCGTAGACGGTGAGGACGGCGGCGAGGTAGGCGTAGCGCCAGGGGGAGGGGATGAGGTACGTGAGGACGGCGGCGACGCCGGCGAGGGCGTAACTGACGCCCACGTCGAGGGTGTTGACGGCGGAGGTCGGGGCGTGGCCGTGGCGGATGGCCCAGAGGAGGGCGCCTTCGCTGATGAGGGTGGCGAGGATGTGGGAGGCGGCGACGACGGCGAGCCAGCGGGGGGTGCCGAGGCGGTGTTCGGCGGGGGCGTGGAAGAGGGTGTAGAGCGCGGCGTAGGGCCACCAGCTGCTGCCGTCGATCCAGAAGGCGGAGGTCACGAGGACGCGGACGGGGTTCTGCGACAGCTCGTGGAGGTTGGTCGAGCGCCGGCGCAGGAAGGTCGTTTCGAAGGCCGGGGTCATGTGGTGGAGGGCGACGGTGGTGACGAAGAGTGCCGCCAGCCAGATGTAGGTGCCGGGGGCCTGTCGTACGTAGGTCATGGCGCGGGGCCAGAGGTGGGCGGGGCGTGCGGGCATGTCTGATTCAGGCACGCGGGTGGGGGCGGGGGCGGGATTGACGGCTCCGCGCCTGTGGAGATGCGCGCCGCGCGCCGCGTTTCCCTTCGGCGGTTAGCCTGCGTCCATGATTCGTGAGGCCAGGGTCGAGGACGTCGCCGTCATTCACGCGATGGTGCGTGAACTAGCCGAGTACGAGAAGGCGTTGGAGGAGGCGCGGGCTTCCGAGGAGCAGTTGCGGGAGGCGTTGTTCGGGGAGCGGCCGGCGGCGTTCGCGCATGTCGCGCAGGACGACGTGACCGGTGAGGTGGTCGGGTTCGCGCTGTGGTTCCTGAACTTCTCGACGTGGCGCGGGGTGCACGGGATCTATCTGGAGGATCTGTACGTGCGGCCGTCGGCGCGCGGCGGCGGGTACGGGAAGGCGCTGCTGCGGGAGTTGGCGCGCATCTGCGGGGAGCGGGGGTACGAGCGGCTGGAGTGGTCGGTGCTGGACTGGAACACGCCGGCGATCGACTTCTACCGGGCGCTCGGGGCGCGGCCGCAGGACGAGTGGACGGTGTTCCGGCTGACGGACGAGGCGTTGGGCGCGCTCGGAGGCTGAGGCGCCGGGGGGCGGTCAGGGTTCGAGGACGACCTTGCCGGTGGTGGCGCGGGTTTCGAGGGCGTGGTGGGCGGCGGCCGCTTCGGCGAGGGGGAAGCGGTGGAGCGCCGGGCGGAAGATGCCGCGGGCGGCGAGGTCGAGGGCGCGGAGTTCGAGGGTGCGCAGGGGGTCGGGGCCGCCGGCGCGGGCGAGGAGCGGGGGGCCGAGGACCTGTTCCTGGGTGATGCCGCGGCGGGTCTGTTCGGCGGGGTCGAGGAGGCGGGGGCCGGTGTCGGCGCCGATGCCCTGGGCGGACCAGCCGAAGACGAGGTGGTGGCCGCCGGGGCCGAGGAGGTCGAGGGCGGTGTCGGTGGTGGCGCCGCCGACGCCGTCGAGGAGGACGGTGGCCTGCTGTCCGCGTGCGGTGAGGAAGGCGCGGGCGGTGTCGGCCCAGTCGGGGGTGGTGTAGTCGAGGGCGAGGTCGGCGCCGTTGGCGGTGGCCTGCGCGGTTTTGGCGGGGCCGCCGGCGAGGGCGACGACGGTGCCGCCGGCGTGCTTCACGTACTGGACGAGGAGGGTGCCGATGCCGCCGGCGGCGGCGGGGATCAGGGCGACGGTGTCCGGGGTGACCTCGGTGAAGTTGAGGATGCCGGCGGCGGTGCGGCCGGTGCCGATGAGGGCGACGGCCTCGGCGGCGTCGAGGGTGTCGGGGAGGGCGTGGAGGCGGTCGGTGCCGGTGACGGCCCGTTCCGCGTAGCCGCCGGGGACCATGCCGAGGTGGGCGACGACACGGCGGCCGAGCCAGGTGGGGTCGGTGCCGGGGCCGAGGGCGTCGACGGTGCCGGCGACTTCGCGGCCGGGGACGGTGGGCAGGTCCGGGAGCGCGGGCAGGGGGCCGCGGTGGCCGGTGCGCAGGGCGGTGTCGAGGAGGTGGACGCCGGCGGCCTCGACGGAGATGCGGACCTGGCCGGGGCCGGGTGCGGGGTCGGGGGCCTCCTCGTAGGTGAGGTTCTCGGCGGGGCCGAAGGCGTGCAGGCGTACGGCGTGCATGGGGGCTCCCCAGCGGGTGGTGGTCGCCGGCGGGTGCCGGCGGTCGGCCGGGCCGCCGACGCCGCCAGTCTTCGACCTCAAGCGGACTTGAGGTCAAGGCCGGGGGCTTGTGTTCAGGCGGACTTGAGGTCGAGGCCGGGGACGCGGAGGGCGGAGCGCAGGGCGAGGGTGGTCGCCTCGATGGCGCTGGTGAAGGAGACCTCGGACAGGACGCCGGGGGCGGCGACCATGTCCCCGGCGAGGTGGACGCCGTCGCCGCGGTCGATGGCGGGGCGGTCGCGCCAGGTGGTGCCGGGGCGGTCGAGGGCGCCGGTGCGGCCCTTGGCGACGGCGTCGCGGCGCCACACGGTGCGGTCGCGCCAGTCGGGGAAGGCGAGGTCGAGGAGGTGCTCGGCGCGGGCGGAACCGTCGGCCTTGGACTCGCCGGGTGCGATCGGGACCTGTCCCTGGAGGAGGCTCTCGCCGTGCGGGGCGAGCGAGGGGTCCTGTGCGGTGAACCGTTCGAGCCAGGCCGGGAAGTCGATGCCGGAGACCGCGAAGGCGTCGCCGCGCCGGCGTCGCAGGGCGAGGTCGATGAGCGTGGTGCGGCCGCTGTCCCAGACGAGGGTGTCGTCGCGCAGGAGGCGGCGGGCGGCGTCCAGGGAGGTGGCGACGACGACGGGGGAGTCGGTGGGGAGGGCGTCGAGGCGGCTGAGGGTCTCGACGCGGACGCCGAGGTTCCAGGCGCGGGCGGCCATGCGGTCGATGACGGCGGACCAGCCGCCGACCGGATAGTGGGCCTCGGGCGGGAGTTTGGCGGTGCGGCGCAGGCGCTCCTGGACGAAGCGGGCGGAGAGCGAGCCGGGGTCGTGGTGGAAGAGGGCGACGGCGGTGTAGTGGGCGGCGGCGCGGGCACCGTCGGGGCCGACGAGACGGCTCGCCCAGGTGGTGAAGTCCTCGTCCACGGGCGCGCGTTCGGCCCGGTGGCGCAGCAGGCGCAGCAGGGCGGCGGGCGGGGTGCGGCGCAGGACGCCGCCGCGGTGGAAGCGCAGCCGGGCGCCTTCGAGGGGCGGTACGGCGGCGATGGCGCCGAGCAGGTCGCGGTGCTTCAGCCAGGTCCAGTGGGGGCCGCCGTTGTAGAGGGCGTGGGGGCCCTCGTGGGTGCGGTAGGCGGCGTCGGCGGTACGGGCGCGGCCGCCGAGGGTGTGGTGGGCCTCGTGGAGGGTGACGCGGGCGCCGGCCTCGGCGGCGGTGATCGCGGCGGTCAGACCGGCGAAGCCGCCGCCGACGACGGTGAGATCGGGGGTCGTCCTGCGGGCCATGCGGTGCTCCTGCCTTCGTGCGCGCGTTCCGTGGGCGCTGGGGTGGCTTTCACGGATACGACGACGGCGGCACCCCCGGATGTGACATCGGCCGGGGCGGGCGCGGATCGGCGCTGGTCGGGAGGGGTTGCGCGGCGTTGTCAGTGGGGCCGGGCAGCATGGGGGCATGGTCGACAGGAGTGGTGGCGGGAGCAGGGGCGGGGCCGGGGCGGCGAAGGTGCGGCGGGCGCGGCGGCCCGAGCTGCGGCTGCCTCCGCTGGAGCCGTGGCCCGAGGGGGCGGGGCTGGAGCCGGACGGGGACTACGACGGGGTGGAGCTGCGGGGCGCGGACCTGTCGGGGCAGGAGGGGATCGGGGCGCGGTTCATGGACTGCGCGATCGAGGAGTGCGCGCTGGACGGCACGGACCTGGGCCGGGCGCGGATCCTGGACTCGTCGCTGAGCGGGATCAGAGGCGTGGGCACGGATCTGGCCGGGGCGACGCTGCGGGACGTGGAGGTGGTGGACGCCCGGCTCGGCGGGACGCAGCTGCATGGGGCGGTCCTGGAGCGGGTGCTGATCCGTGGCGGGAAGATCGACTATTTGAATCTGCGGAAGGCGCGGCTCAAGGACGTCGTGTTCGAGGGCTGTGTGCTGGTGGAGCCGGACTTCGGGGGCGCGCGGCTGGAGCGCGTCGAGTTCCCCGGGTGCGTGGTGACGGGGGCGGATCTGTCGGCGGCGACGCTGGTGGACGTGGACCTGCGGGACGCGGCGCGGCTGGAGATCGCGCGCGGGGTGGACCGGCTGGGCGGGGCGGTGATCTCGACGGCGCAGCTGCTGGATCTGGCGCCGGTGTTCGCGGCGGCGCTGGGGGTGCGCGTGGAGGGGTGAGCGGGGGGCTGCCCGCCGGGGCCGGCCGCGTGCGGGCCGGCCGCTACTTCGTGCGGGGGAAGCGGGCCTGGAGGTCCCAGATCGCCGGGTTGTCCGCGAGGTCCTCGTGCATGTCGGTCAGATCGGCGATCAGGTCGTGCAGGAAGTCGCGGGCCTCGCGGCGCAGTTCGGAGTGCGAGAAGGTGAGCGGCGGTTCGTCGCCGGGCATCCAGTCGGCCTCGATGTCGACCCAGCCGAAGCGGCGCTCGAACAGCATGCGGTCGGTGGACTCGGTGAAGTCCAGCTCCGCGTACTGGGGGGTGGCGCTGCGGCTGCCGCGCGGGTCGCGGTCCAGCTGCTCGGTGATGTCGCACAGGGCCCACGCGAAGTCGAGCACCGGCACCCATCCCCAGGCTGTGGACAGCTCCCGGTCGGCCTTCGTGTCGGCCAGGTACACGTCGCCGCTGAACAGGTCGTGGCGCAGCGCGTGGACGTCCGCGCGGCGGTAGTCCGTCTGCGGGGGGTCCGGGAAGCGGCGGGAGAGGGCGTATCCGATGTCGAGCACGTACGTGATGGTGTCACGTGCGTGCGCGGGGCCGCCCCCCGTGCGGGGCGGCGGTGCGCGGGTGCGGTGTGGTGGGCTGGGGTGCCGGGGTGCGGGGGGTGTGTGGCTCAGGGCAGGAGGCGCTGCTCCTTCGCCACGGCCACGGCGCCGGCGCGGGTGTCGACGCCGAGCTTGTCGTAGATCCGGCCCAGGTGGGTCTTGACCGTGGCCTCGCTGATGAACAGGGCCTTGGCGATCTCCCGGTTGCTCAGGCCGTGCGCGAGCTGGGCGAGGATGTCGCGCTCGCGGTCGGTGAGGGTGGGGCGGGGCTTGCGCATGTTGGCCATGACCCGGGAGGCGACCGGGGCGGAGAGGGTGGTGCGGCCCTGGGCGGCGGCGTGGATCGCGGCGAACAGTTCCTCGGGGCGTTCCGCCTTGAGCAGGTAGCCGGTGGCGCCGGCCTCGATGGCGCGGGTGATGTCGGCGTCCGTGTCGTACGTGGTGAGGACCAGGACGTTCGGGCCGCCGCCCGGGGGCGCGGTGAGGCGGCGGGTCGTCTCGACGCCGTCGATGCCCTCGCCGAGCTGGAGGTCCATCAGGACGACGTCCGGGGTGAGCTTGGCGGCCAGGGCGATGGCCTCTTCGCCGGTGCCGGCCTCTCCGACGACCTCGATGTCGGGGGCGCTGTCCAGGAGGGCGAGGAGGCCGGCGCGGACCACTACGTGGTCGTCGCAGAGCAGGATCTTCACGGGCTGAGTCATGATGGCTCGGGTCTCCTCGGGTGGGCTGCGGTGTTTATTGTGCGGGTCGAATTGGTGCGGGGGCCATCGCCGTTGCGGGTCGCGATTTCGTCGCCGAGTGCGGGCCGGTGGGGCTTCTCGCGCCCCGCGGCGGAGCCGCTGAAAGACACAGCCCCGCGCCCCTGAAATGCAGACCCTTCGGGTCGCATTTCCCCGACGGGTGACCGCCCGATGGAGATGGCGCACGAAGTGCGCATCTCCAGGGGCGCGGGGAACTGCGCGACCAGCCCCCACGGCGGGAGAGTCGAAAACCAGCCCCTCCGGCGGGAGAGTCGTAGATCGAGCCTCTCCGGCGATTGAGGAGCGGGGGCCGGGGCGGAGTTCCTGGGAGGGGTCAGGCTCGGGGGGACAAGGGGATCGCCGCTGTCAGGACCGTGCCTTCGCCCGGGGCGGAGTCGAGGGTCAGGGTGCCGCCGAGCTGGCGGACACGGGCGCGGATCGCGGGAACCCCGTGCCCGCGGACACCGGTGGACGCGTCGGGAAGCGTCGCGGGGTCGAACCCGGTGCCGTTGTCGACGACGTCCAGGACGACCTGGTCGTCGAGGAGCGTCAGGGTCACCGCCGCCTCCGTCGCCCCGGAGTGTTCGCGGACGTTGGCGAGCGCCCCCTGCGCGATGCGGAGCAGCGCCGACTGCACCCGGTCCGGCAGCCGCGGCGTACGCCCCCCGTCGTCGATGTGGACCCGCACGGAGAGCCGCTCGCCGGAGGCGCGCTCGGCGACCGCGTGCAGCCCCGCCTCCAGCCCGTCGGCCAGGTCGGCCGGGGCGAGGTCGTGCACGAAGCGGCGCGCCTCCGTGAGGTTGTGCTCGGCGATCGACGTCGCGGTGTGGACGTGGACGCGGGCCTTGGCGCTGTCGGTGTCCCAGACGCGCTCGGCGGCCTGGAGCAGCATCTGCTGGCTGGACAGGCCCTGCGCGAGGGTGTCGTGGATCTCCATGGACAGCCGCTGCCGTTCGGCGAGGGTGCCCTCGCGCCGTTCGGAGGCGGCGAGTTCGCGCCGGGTGCGGATGAGGTCGTCGATGAGGGCCCGCTGCCGCGCGGCCTGCCGCTGCATCTGCGTGAAGATCGCCGTGGCGAACGCGGCGACGGCGGCGGGCCCGATCACCAGGTCCTGGTCGAACCGCCCGGCCAGATGCAGCTGGGCGAAGATCACGACGACGGTGAGCAGCCCGACCAGGACGTACGCGGCGACCGTGGGCAGGGTGCGCAGGATCGCGTAGAAGAGGGGCACGGCCACCCACGCGAAGCTGGGCGCGACGTCGACGAGGACGGCCCAGACGACGATCACGACGACGAGCCAGGCGAGGCGGCGCGGCCGGGGCCAGGGGATCGGGGCTCCGGGCGGCAGGTTCGGCACGCTGCCGCGGCGCGGGCCGATGATGTAGAGGACGGCGAGGACCGTGGCCAGGGTGATGACGTAGGGGGCCTTGACCTCTTCGCCGTGCCGCTGCACGAACCGGATCATGGACGAGCCGAGCAGGACGAAGAACGCGACGCTCATGAGGATCTCGAGCCAGCGTCCGTCGGGGTCGTGCTCGGTCAGCGGGCCGGGTGCCGGCTCGTCCGCCGGACGGGCATGGCGTCCGGTGCGGGCGGGGTCCCGTCGGTCGGCGTCCGTCATGGGCGCACCTCCTCTCCTCCACACGGCGCGGGCGGCGCGTGCGCGCCGCCGCGATCGAGTCCGTGAAATGGGCAAACATTGCCATTCTCACCTGCTTCGGCGCTCCCGGGGTCAACCGTTCGGATGACCCCGGGGTCGGCCGCTCGGGCCGCCGCCCCCAGCCGGAACGTCGACGGGTGAGGGCGGGTGGAGGGCCCAACATTGATAACAGATCAGGACGGCAGGAACCCGAA
>NZ_JBHYTK010000188.1:12682-13297 GCF_042749255.1 Streptomyces sp. NPDC059524
ACGCGCCCGCGCGCCGCGGGGGGCGCGCGCCCGGCCCCCCCCCCCCCCCCCCCGCTCGGGGGGGGGGGGGGGCGGGTCGCGGGCCCAGGATGGATACCAGAGCGGGACGGCAGGAACCGGAAGCCACCGGGCGGGCCGAGCCTCCTCGACCACGCACCGGACCGCCGGTGTCCCAGCCACCCTTCACATCCCTTGGAGATTGATCCTCATGAAGCACGTCAAGAAGGTCTCGAAGCGCGCCCGCGTCATCACCGGCACCTCCCTGGCTGCCGCGATCGCCCTCGGTGGCTTCGGCGCCTACTCGGCGAGCGCCGCCGACTCCGCCCAGTCCGCCGCCCCGGCCGTCGCCGCCGCGAACGTCAAGGGCAACACCACCACCACGACGACGCACCTCACCATCGACGCCGCGTCGAAGGCCGCCCAGGCCGCGCTCGACGCCGCCGAGAAGGAGGGCCAGCGCGTCTCCGTGGCCGTCGTCGACCGCAACGGCAACACCATCCTGACCCTGCGCGGCGACGGTGCCGGCCCGCAGTCCTACGAGGCCGCCGAGAAGAAGGCGTTCACCGCCGTCTCCTGGAACGCCCCGACCTCCGAGCTGGTCAAGCGCCTCGAGAA
>NZ_JBHYTK010000189.1:0-2234 GCF_042749255.1 Streptomyces sp. NPDC059524
CCCGCGGGGCCCGCCCTCGCCGGCCTGCATGCCAGCGCCACCGCGGCGCCCCCGACCCGCGGGCAGCTGCCTCCCCCGGGGGCCCCCGCGGTGCTGGTGAGCACGCTCACCGAGGGGCAGATGGACGGCTGGGGCTGGCGCGTGCCGTTCCTCGCGGGCGCGCTGCTGAGCCTGGTCGGGTTCTGGATCCGGCAGGGGGCGCAGGAGACCCGGGAGACGCGGGGCCCGCGGCCCGGCCTGTTCGACGCGCTGCGGCACCACCCGCGTCAGTCGCTGCTGATCTGCGGCATCACGGCGGGCGGCACCCTCGCGTACTACACGTGGACCTCGTACCTGCCGACGTACGCGGAGCTGAACACCGGCATCGACAAGTCCGACGCGCTCCTCGCGGGCACGCTGTCGCTGGCGTTCTTCGCGCTGCTCCAGCCGGTCGGCGGGCTGCTCTCGGACCGGTTCGGGCGCAAGCCGCTGCTGCTGTTCTTCGGGCTCGGGTTCGCGCTCCTGAGCGTGCCGCTGCTGCACGGGCTGACCGGCTCGTTCGTCTCGCTGCTGCTCACGCAGTGCGCGGGCATGGTGCTGCTCACGGGCTTCACGTCGATCTCGGCGGCGGTCAACGCGGAGGTGTTCCCGGCGCGGGTGCGCGCGGCCGGGATCGGGTTCCCGTACTCGCTGACGGTCGCTCTGTTCGGCGGCACCGCCCCGTACATGGGGACCCTGTTCAAGGAGCTCGGGCACAGCGGGATCTTCCCCTGGTACGTGGCCGCGCTGTGCGTGGTGTCCTCCGTCGTGTATCTGCGACTGCCCGAGAGCGCACACCGCGAACTCGAGCGGTGACGGCCTAACGTCAGGACATGAACCGACGCGCGCATGTCTGCCTCGTCCTGCTCGCCGGCGCCTCCGGTGCCGTGGACGGGCTCGCGTTCACGGTGCTCGGCACCGTGTTCGCCGGGGTGATGACCGGGAACCTGGTGCTGCTCGGCGTCTCGGCCGGCGGCGGGGACGCGGCCGATGTGGCCGCTCCTCTGTACGCCCTCGGCGGGTACGCGCTCGGCGCGGCGCTCGCCGCGCTCGTGTGCCGGGGCGCGCCCGCTCGATCCGGCGGCAGCGGCTGGCCCGGGCGGGTGGTGGCTTGTCTCGCCGGGCAGGCCGCGCTGCTCGGCTTCGTCGCGGTGGTGTGCGCGGTCCTCGACGGCCGCCCCGCCGGCGTCTGGCGGACGGTGCTCCTCGTGGTGTCGGCGCTCGCGATGGGCGGGCAGTCGGGCGCGATGGTCGCGGCCGGCGCCTCGCCGACCACGTACTTCACGGGGACGCTCACGACGCTGGTGACCGGGCTCGTCGACGGTTCGGGGCGCGGGGCCGGTCAGGTGTGGGGCGCGGCGCGGCTGCTCGCGGTGGCGGGCGGGGCGGCGTGCGCGGTCGCCGTGCACCGGGGCGCACCGGTCTGGGCGTTCGTGCCGCCGGTCGTCCTCACGGCCGCCGCGGTGCTGTGTCAGAAACCTGCACATCGATTGCGCACCGCGGGCACGACGGTTCACGAAAATCCATTGCGGGATACACATGACGGGCGTCATTGATGCGCTGGTGTCCCATTCCGGGAAAGCGGGCACAGCATGTTCACCATTTCCGCAGTGAAGAATGTGAAGGAGCTGGCAGCGCCTCGTGAACGGGTGTGCACCATGCGGTAGTTGAGCGGGCACATCCCCTCTGACCGGGGACCTTCCGATTGGCTGTGCGAGCTGCGGTCATGCTTTGATCCACCGCATCGTGGAACGGACGGACCCGGTTCCCCGCCGGATCACCGCGCCTTCCGCGTTTTTCGAAATACCAGGTACACCCCCCATTGAGAAGGGCGGCTCACATCATGAGCAACACCCCCAAGGTCGAGACCCTCGAGATTTCCGACGCCGAGCTGGACAACGTTTCGGGCGGTCTGCTCGGCGGCGTCGCCGGCAACCTGACCGGCACCGTCGACTCCATCGCCCCGGTCTCGGGCGTCGTCGCCGGCCTGACCGGCACGGTCGAGGGCGTGACCGGCGTCAACACCGCCGCCGTCACGGGCCTGGCCACCGGCCTGACCGCCGGTCTCTGAGCCTGATCCCACGGATCGGTTCGATCGGGCCGCCGCCGTCCTGACCGGCGACGGCCCCCAGGCCCCGGGCGCCCCGCCGCGGCCCGGGCCGTCGGCCGCGGGCCGGCCCCGCCCCCCGGCGGGCGGGGGGGGGCGGGGGGGTGGG
>NZ_JBHYTK010000189.1:2244-13258 GCF_042749255.1 Streptomyces sp. NPDC059524
CCCCCTCCGGTCCCGGGGCCTTCGGCCGCGTCCGGACCACCCCCCTTCCGGTCCGGGCGCGGCCGGGATGCTCGCCAGACAAGGGAAACCCGCTCGTGCAGTTCCGCCAACAGGCTCTGTCCAAGCTGCAGTCGCCGGAGGCGCTGGACCTCCCGGTGCGGCTCGCGCGGCCCCAGGGGCTGCTCGTGCTCGCCGTCACCCTCGTCGTGATGGCCGCCTCCGCCGTGTGGGCCGTGACCGGCTCGGTGTCCTCGACGCTGAAGGCCGACGGCATCCTCACCTACGGGCAGGGCAGCTACGTCCTCCAGACCCCGGTCACCGGTCAGGTCACCGGGGTGTTCGTGCGGGAGGGGCAGCGGGTCCGGGCGGACGCGCCGCTGCTCAAGGTCCGTACCGAGCAGGGCGACCGGGCCGTACGCGCCATCGAGGCGGGCCGGGTCACCGCGCTGGTCGCGCGCATCGGCGCCGTCGTGACGACGGGAGCCGACGTCGCCACCGTGGAGCGCACCGGCTCGGCGCGTGATCCGCTGGTCGCGATGCTGTACGTGCCGGCGACCGGCGCGGGCACGGTCCCGGCGGGCGCCGAGGTCGATCTGACGGTGCCGCAGGCCCGGCAGTACGGGATGCTGCACGGCACGGTGAAGGCGGTCGGGCGCGGTGCGCAGACCCGCCGCCAGGTCGCCGACCTGCTCGGCGACGCCGACCTCGCCGGGCAGTTCACCCGGGGCGGCCCGCGCGTGCCCGTCCTCGTGAAGCTGACCAGGTCGCCGGCGACGAAGTCCGGCTACGCCTGGTCGACGCCCGACGGTCCGCCGTACGCGCTCACCTCCATGACCCTCGCCTCCGGCGCCGTGCACCTCGCCGAGCAGCGCCCGATCGATTGGCTGCTGCCGTGACCTCGACCTCGCTGCCGCCCGCGGGCCACGGCCGGCGCCGCGCCCGCCCCGCTCCCCCGCCAAAGAAGTCACGCCGCCACAAGACGGTGCGCACGCCGACCGTGCTCCAGATGGAGGCGGTGGAGTGCGGCGCGGCCTCGCTCGCGATGGTCCTCGCCCACCACGGCCGGCACGTCCCGCTGGAGGAGCTGCGCATCGCGTGCGGCGTCTCGCGGGACGGCTCGCGCGCCAGCAACCTCCTCAAGGCGGCGCGCAGTTACGGCCTGACGGCCAAGGGCATGCAGATGGAGCCGGCGGCTCTCGCGGACGTCCGCGGGCCCGCGATCCTGTTCTGGGAGTTCAACCACTACGTCGTCTACGACGGCACCGGCCGGCGCCTCGGCCGGCGCGGCGTGCACATCAACGATCCGGACAAGGGGCGCCGGTTCGTGCCCACGGAGGACTTCGACACGTCCTTCACCGGGGTCGTCCTGGTCATGGAACCGGGCGACGACTTCCGCACCGGCGGACGCAGGCCCGGGGTGCTGAAGGCGCTGCCGGGCCGGCTGCGCGGGACGACCGGGACGATGCTCGCCGCGCTGCTCGCGAGTCTGCTCCTGGTCCTGGTGGGCGCGGCGGTGCCGGCGCTCAGCCGCACGTACATCGACCTGTTCCTGATCGGGGACCAGACCTCGCTGCTGGGGGCGCTGTTCGCGTCGATGGGCGCGATGGTGGGGCTCACCGCGGTGCTGACCTGGCTGCAGCAGGCGAACCTGCTGCGCGGCCGGATCATCTCGTCCACGCTGAGCAGCGCCCGGTTCTTCGGGCATCTGCTGCGCCTGCCCGTCACGTTCTTCGCCCAGCGCAGCCCGGCCGACCTGGTCCAGCGGCTCCAGTCGAACGACGCGGTCGCCGAGACCCTGGCCCGCGATCTGACGGCCGCCGGGGTGGACGGCATCGTGGTGCTGCTGTACGCGGCGCTGCTGTGGACCTACGACCCCCAACTGACCATGGTCGGCGTCGGGATCGCGCTCCTGAACGTGGTGGCGATGCGGATCGTCGTCCGTCTGCGGGCCACCCGTACGCAGAAGCTGCGGGCGGACTCGGCGCGGCTGACGAACACCTCGTACACGGGCCTGCAGCTCATCGAGACGATGAAGGCGACCGGCGGGGAGAACGGGTACTTCCGGCGGTGGGCGGGGCAGCACGCGACGACGCTGGAGGAGCAGCAGCGGCTCGGGGTGCCGAGTGCGTGGCTCGGGGTCGTGGCGCCGACGCTCGCGACGCTGAACAGCGCGCTGATCCTGTGGATCGGCGGACTGCGGGCGGTCGAGGGGCATCTGTCGGTGGGCCTGCTCGTCGCGTTCCAGGCCCTGGTCACCCGGTTCACGGCCCCGATCACCCGGCTGAACGGGGTCGCGGGCCGGATCCAGGACTTCGCGGCGGACGTGGCGCGTCTCAAGGACGTCGAGAACTTCCCCGTCGACACGCTGTACGCGCGGCCCGAGCAGGTGCGCAGCACGCGCCGGCTGAAGGGGCACGTGGAGTTGGAGAACATCACGTTCGGCTACAGCCCGCTCGACAAGCCGCTGCTCGACGGGTTCTCGCTGAACGTGGGGCCCGGCCGACAGGTCGCGCTCGTGGGCGGTTCGGGCAGCGGCAAGTCGACGGTGTCGCGGCTGATCTCGGGCCTGTACGCGCCGTGGGAGGGCGTCATCCGCATCGACGGGACGCGGCTCGACGACATTCCGCGCGGGGCGCTCGCCGCGTCGGTGTCCTTCGTCGACCAGGACGTCTTCCTGTTCGAGGGCACGGTGCGGGACAACGTCGCATTGTGGGACCCGTCGATCAGCGACGAGGCGGTGGCGGACGCGCTGCGCGACGCGTGCCTGTACGACGTGGTGGCGCGGCGGCCCGGCGGGATCCACGGCCGGGTCGAGCAGGACGGCCGGAACTTCTCGGGCGGGCAGCGCCAGCGTCTCGAGATCGCGCGGGCGCTCGTGCGGCGGCCCAGCATCCTGGTGCTCGACGAGGTGACGAGCGCGCTCGACGCGGAGACCGAGCAGACGGTCATGGACAACATCCGGCGGCGCGGCTGCGCCTGCGTGGTGATCGCGCACCGGCTGAGCACGGTGCGCGACAGCGACGAGATCGTGGTGCTCGACCACGGCGAGGTCGTCGAACGCGGCCGGCACGAGCATCTGGTGGCGGCCGGCGGGCCGTACGCCGAGCTGGTCAGGGAGCACTGAAGTGACGTACACGCAGGACGGGTTCACCTCGCACGCGGCGTCCGACCAGGTGGTGGCGGCGTTCGGCGGGCTCGGCACGCCGGTGGACTGCGCGGGGGTGCGCAGCCTGCCGCTGGAGGGGCCGCAGGTGCTGTGGCTGGTGGCCGACGGGGCGCTCGACCTGTTCGCGGTGGACGCGCTCGCGCAGGGCCACTGGCACTTCCTGGGCCGCCTGGAGCCGGGCACGCTGCTCCTCGGCCCCGTCGAGGGCGCGCAGCACACGCTGGTGGGCCGCCCGGCGACGGGCTGCGTACTGCGCCGGATCCCGCTGCGGGAGCTGCCGTACACGCCGCCCGCGCACGACGGCTCGTACGACGCGGCGTACGGCGGCGGGTACGCGCCGGCGTGGAGTCTGCTGGAGGAGGCGTTCGCACTCGGGGTGGGACGCGGGCAGCGGGTCCTCTTCGAGGCGCCGCTCGACGGGCGGACGACGACGGACGCCGGGTACGACGGACACGAGGAGAGCGACGACGACGTGCTGTGGCCGCAGCTGTCGCCGGGCAGCGTGCAGTACGGGGCGGCGTACGCGGCGGACGCGGCCGGCGATCTGCTGGTGGACGGCGCGCTGTGGCAGCGGATGGTGAACCAGCAGTTCCGGCTCCTGTCGGCGCTCGACCGCTGGATCGAACGCCTGGAGAGCGCGCACGAGGACCGGGCCGCGGCCGGGATCCGGGCGGGCGAAGCGGTCCGCGAGCAGGCCGAGCGCACGCTCCTCGCGTCGATCGGCTCGGGCCGGCGGCGCAACCGGGGCGGTGAAGCGGCCGGTGTCGACGCGACGTACGCGGCGTGCGCAGTGGTGGCCCGGGCGGCCGGCCTCACGCTCGCCGAGCCGCCGCGCGGGCAGGCGGTCAACGAGCGGATCGAACCCGTGGAACAGATCGCGGTGGCCTCCCGGATCCGGACCCGGCCGGTGCGGCTCGCCGGGGACTGGTGGCGCCGCGACGCGGGGCCGCTGGTCGGGTTCCGGGCGGCGTCCGGGGCGCCGGTCGCGCTGCTGTGGCGGCGCGGCGGTTACGAGGCGGTGCACCCTTCGGGCGAGCGCAGGACGCGGATCGACGAGGACAACGCGGAGGACTTCGAGGAGCGGGCCGTCATGCTGTACCGGCCGCTGCCGGAGGGGCCGTCGAGCCCGTGGCGGCTGATGCGGTTCAGCATGCGGGCGAGCGGCGCGGACGTGCGCAGGCTGCTGCTCGCAGGCCTCGTCACGGTGGGGCTGGGCTCGCTGGTGCCGATCGCGACGGGCCGGGTGCTCGGCACGTACGTGCCGAACGCGCAGACGAGTCTGATCACGCAGGTGTCGCTCGCGGTCGTGGTGGCGAGCGTCGTGTCGGCGGCGTTCATGCTGCTCCAGAACCTGACGGTGCTCCGCGTCGAGGGCCGCGTCGAGAGCGTCCTCCAACCCGCCGTCTGGGACCGCCTGTTGCGACTCCCGACCCGGTTCTTCGCCTCGCGTTCGACGGGTGAGCTGGCGAGCGCGGCCATGGGCATCAGCGCGATCCGGCGGCTCCTGTCCGGGGTCGGTCCCGTGGTCGTGCAGTCCGTGACGATCGGCGCGATGAACCTCGTGCTGCTGTTGGTGTACAGCGTGCCGCTGGCGCTCGCGGCGCTCGGCATGCTGGTCCTCGTCGCGGGTGTCTTCCTGACGCTGGGGCTGTGGGAGCTGCGCTGGCAGCGGCAGTTGGTCGAGCTCGGCAACAAGTTGAACAACCAGGCCTTCCAGACCCTGCGCGGGCTGCCGAAGCTGCGTGTCGCGGGGGCGGAGAGCTTCGCGTACGGGGCCTGGGCGCAGGAGTTCGCGCGCAGCCGGGAGCTGCAGCGGCGGGCGGGCCGGATCAAGAACGTGACGACGGTCCTCAACGCGGTCTATCTGCCGCTGTGTTCACTCGTGATGTTCATGCTGCTGGCCGGTCCCGCGCGGGGCACATTGTCGGCCGCCGCCTTCCTGACCTTCAACACGGCCGTGACGATGCTCCTCACGTCGGTGACGCAGCTGACGGGGGCGCTGCTCTCGGCGGCCGCCGTGCTGCCCATGTACGAGCAGATCAAGCCGGTGCTGGAAGCGGAGCCGGAGGTGCAGGAGGCGGCGTCGCAGCCCGGCGAACTGTCCGGCGCGCTGGAGGCCCGCGGCCTCTCCTTCCGGTACGGCGACGACGGGCCGCTCGTCCTGGACGACGTGTCGCTCGCGGTGCGCCCCGGCGAGTTCGTGGCGATCGTCGGCGAGAGCGGCTGCGGAAAGTCGACGCTGCTGCGCCTCCTGATCGGCTTCGACGCGCCGACCTCCGGCAGTGTCCTGTACGACGGCCAGGACCTCTCGGCGCTCGACCGGGCGGCGGTGCGCAGGCAGTGCGGGGTGGTGCTGCAGAACGCGCAGCCGCTGACCGGTTCGATCCTCGACTGCATCTGCGGCGCGGAGGCCTTCTCGCAGGAGGAGGCCTGGGAGGCGGCCGCGATGGCGGGCCTAGCCGAGGACATCAAGCGGATGCCGATGGGACTGCACACGATGATCGCCGGGGGCGGCGCGATCTCCGGCGGCCAGCGCCAGCGCCTCATGATCGCGCAGGCGCTGATCCGGCGCCCCAAGCTCCTGTTCTTCGACGAGGCGACCAGCGCCCTCGACAACGAGACCCAGCGCACCGTCATCGACAGCACGCGCTCCCTCCGGGCGACCCGCATCGTGATCGCCCACCGCCTCTCCACGGTCCTGGACGCGGACCGGGTGATCGTGATGGCCTCGGGCCGCGTAGTCCAACAGGGCGCCCCGGCGGACCTTCTGGCCGACACGACCGGCCGCCTGCACGAGTTGGTGCGGCGCCAGATGGTGTGAGCGGCCTACAGCGAGGGCGGGGCCGACCGATCCCGCACCCGGCCCCTGGGCGCCGCCTTGCCCACCCGCGCCGCCCAAGGCTGGGCCGACCGAAGCCGTACGCGGCACCAAGGTACTGCCGGCCGATCAAAAGGCTCCGGGGAAGAAGCGCCCCGCCAGGGGCGCGGGGAACTGCGCGAGCAACCACCACGACGCGGCACTCGGCAGCGGTCCTCGTCCCCCACGGCGGGGACGCCATCGGCAGCCGGAAGCCGTACTGCCCGAGGCCGGGCGCCGGGCCGACGCCCCCGGAGGGGGCGGGTGGGTGGGAGCAGGGCCGGGGCCAAGGCTGTATCGGCTCGGGCGCCCACTCAACGCCGCGTCCCGGCAAGGCCCGACGCCGGGCCGACGCCCCCGGAGGCGGCGGGAGGGTGGGAGCAGGGCCGGGGCCAAGGTGTGTCGTCATGGCGGCGGGCGCCGAGGGAGCAGGCGGAGCCGGGTCCAGCCGCGGGCGCCCCGCCCCCCATGAACCGGCGCCGGGCGGAGCCCCAGGGTCAGGGTTCGATCGGGGCCGGGGTCGGGTCGAAGAGGAGGCGGATGGCCTCCTCCCGGTAGTGGCGGACATGCCGCAGCGCGCACTCCGCGGCCCGCTCCACATCCCGCGCGGCGATGGCCTCGTACAGCTCGCGGTGTTCCTCCCACACCGCCTCGGGGTCGTCGACCTGCTGGAAGAGCCAGCGCATCCGGCCCTCCAGGGGCTGGAGCGTGCCGGCGAGCATCGTGTTGCCCGCGATCTCCACGATGTGGTGGTGGAAGTCGGTGTTGGCGCGGGAGATCCGCGCGGCCCGACCGGTGCCGGTGGCTTTGCGCGCCACCTCCAACAGGCGCCGCAACGCGTCGAGTTGGGGCTTCTCCGCGCGTTCGGTGGCGCGCCGCACGGCCAGCACCTCCAGGGCCTCCCGCAGGTCGAAGAGGTCGAGGACGTCCTGGAACGACAGCTGCTTCACCACGATCTTGCGCGGCGAGACGGCTTCCAGGAAGCCCTCGCTGAGCAGGACGCGGATCGCCTCGCGCACGGGAATGCGGGAGACGCCGAACTCCTCGGCGACCTCCCGTTCGAGGAGCCGGTCGCCCGGCCGGAGGTGCCCGGCGATGATCCGGTCCCTGATTCCCTCGCAGACCTGGTCGCGCAGCCATCCGACCTCGCCGGACCCCGCCTGTGCCATGTGCCCTCCCCGGAGAATTTTGAATTTACGGTATACCAACGCCTTGACGCAGGCCATACTCTTCCGCATTCTTTGGTATGCCATAGCGCCGAACGCGCACGTCACATGCACCTCACATCTGCCCGTCCGACCGCCACCGCGGCCGCCCGCAGCATGCCCTTCCGCAGCTCGTCCCCCTGCCGAACAAAGGGTCAGTCATGTCGTCAGCCAAGCCCGCGTCGTCCCCGGACGCGGCCACCGAGGCTCCCAGAGCCACCGCCAAGGGCGCTCCCAGCCGCACCCGCTGGAAGGTCTTCGTCCTTCTCCTGGGCGTCGTCTCGCTCAACTACATCGACCGCGGCTCCGTCTCCGTCGCGCTCCCCCTGATCACCAAGGACCTGCACCTCACCAAGGAGGTCACCGGCTTCGTGCTCAGCGCGTTCTTCTGGACGTACGCGCTGATGCAGCTCCCCGCGGGCTGGCTGATCGACCGGTTCGGACCCCGCAAGATGGCCGGCGGCGCCTGCGTCGGCTGGGGCATCGCCACCGGCCTGACCGCCGGCGCGACGGGCGTCGGCTCGCTGCTGGCGGCCCGCCTCGCGCTCGGCGCCGTCGAGGCCCCGGTCATGCCGGCCGGCGGCAAGCTCAACGCGACGTGGCTGGCCCCCAAGGAGCGCGGCCGCGGCGCGGTCCTGATGGACGGCGGCGCCCCGCTCGGCTCCGCCCTCGGCGGTATCGCGATCTCCGGCCTCATCGCCTGGACGGGCAGCTGGCGGATCAGCTTCGTCGTGGCCGGTGTCGTCACGGTCGCCGTCGGCTTCCTCGCCCTGTGGTTCCTGCGTGACACCCCGCGCGAGCACCGTTCGGTCAACGACGCCGAGGCCACGTACATCGAGGAGGCGCACGCCGCGGAGGACGCGGCCGCCCCGTGCGAGGACCGCCCCGCCAAGCTCCGCTCCTACGTGCGTCACCGCTCCTTCTGGGGCATGTGCCTGGGCTGGATGGGCTTCAACGGCGTCTTCTACGGCCTGCTGACCTGGGGCCCGCTGTACCTCTCGGAGACCAAGGGCTTCGACATCAAGTCGATCGGCTGGTCCACCCTGGTGATCTTCGGCGCCGGCTTCGTCGGCGAGCTCATCGGCGGCTGGCTCTCCGACACATGGCGCAACCGCGGCGGCAACACCAACACCGTGCTGCGCACCATGATGGGCACCGCGGGCGTGGCCGTCATGGCGGGCCTGCTGGGCGTGGTCCTCGTCCCGGACGCGCTCACCGCCGTCCTGCTGCTCGCCGGCGTCCTCTTCTTCCTGCGCTGGGCCGGCCTGTACTGGGCGCTGCCCTCCACGCTCGGCGGCCGCGCCAACGCCGGTGTCGTCGGCGCCGCCATGAACCTGTCCGGCAACATCGCCGGAATCGTCACGCCCATCGTGGTCGGCTTCATCGTCGGCGGCACCGGCTCCTACACCTGGGCGCTGCTCTACTTCGTCGGCGCGGGCGCCCTGTTCACCGTCTCGTCCCTGGTCATCGACTACTCGAGGAGGCTCGTCGTCCGATGAGCGACAACCGTCCGACGATCGGCACCCGTCCGCTGCGCGTGGGCATGCTCACGCCCTCGTCCAACACCTGCCTGGAGCCCGTGACGTACGGGCTGCTGCGGGGCGCGGCCGGTACGGTCAGCGCGCACTTCGCGCGGGTGCCGGTCACCCGGATCGCGCTCGACTCGGGCAGCGACGCCCAGTTCGACCCGGTCCCGATGCTGGCCGCCGCCCGGCAGCTCGCCGACGCCAAGGTCGACGTCCTGGTCTGGAACGGCACCTCCGGCTCCTGGCTCGGCGTCGAGCGCGACCGCAAGCTCGCCGCCGCGCTCACCGAGGCCACCGGCGTCCCCGCCACCACGTCGACGCTCTCCCTGCTCGACGCCTGCGCCGCGTACGGCGTGACCCGGCTCGGCCTGGCCCTGCCGTACACCCGTGACGTCGCCGACGCGATCGTCGCGGAGTACGCCCGGGAGGGCCTGGAGTGCGTGCTCGCCGAGCCGTTCGGCGAGGACGACAACGAGGCGTTCGCCCGGATCCCGGCCGCCGACGTGGCCCGCCAGGTCGAGGCCGCCGCGACGGACGGCGCCCAGGCCGTCGCCGTCGTCTGCACGAACGTGCACGGCGCCTTCGAGGCCGAGCGTCTCGAACAGGCCCTGGACATCCCGGTGTTCGATTCCGTGACGGCCACGCTGTGGAACGCGCTGCGACTCGCCGGTGCCGCCCCGTCGTGGTCCGGCTTCGGCACCCTGCTGCGCGACGGCGCCCTGCGCGCCGAGGTGCAGTCGGTGCTCACCGGTCTGCTGTCGGCGACCGGCGCGGACCGCACGACGTTCCGCGTGGACCTGCCCGCGCACGGTCTGCACGTGGACCTGACCGCGGGCGAGGCCCTGGGCGAGGGAGTGCGCTCGATCCGCCGCGACGCCTCCCTCGACCAGCGCCGCCTCAACACCGTCGAGTGGCTGGAGGCCGAGCGCCGCGCCTTGGTCCAGCCGCACTTCCGGGACGCCCCGAACCCTCCGCAGGCCCTCATCGACGTCTACGGCGTCAACGCCCAGATGCTGTCGCCGGTCCAGACGGGCGGCGCGATGACCGGCTGGATCTCCGTGCACAGCATGCGCGAGCGCGAGTGGTCCGCATCGGACCAGGAGGCGCTGGCCGCCGCGACGGCGGTCCTCACCGAGCGCCTCTCCTGACCCTCCCCGCCCGCCCTTTTTCCCCCGTACCAGTTGCAGTAGTTAGGGAGCACCCCTTCATGGCCAAGGACATTCAGATCGCACTCGGCGTCGACGTCGACGCAGTGGCCGGCTGGCTCGGCTCCTACGGCGGCGAGGACTCGCCCAACGACATCCAGCGCGGCGTCTTCGCCGGTGAGATCGGCACCCCCCGCCTCCTCAAGCTGTTCGAGCGCTACGGCATCCGCACCTCGTGGTTCATCCCCGGCCACTCCATCGAGACCTTCCCCGAGCAGACCCGGATGGTCGTCGAGGCCGGTCACGAGGTCGGCGCGCACGGCTACTCGCACGAGAACCCGATCGCGATGACGCCGCAGCAGGAGGAGGACGTCCTCGCCAAGTCGGTCGAGCTCATCGAGGAGTTCACCGGCCGCAAGCCCAAGGGCTACGTCGCCCCCTGGTGGGAGATGTCCGAGTCGACGGCCGCGCTCCTGCACAAGTACGGCTTCAGCTACGACCACTCGCAGAACTACCGGGACTTCACCCCGTTCTACGCCCGGGTCGGCGACTCCTGGACGAAGATCGACTACAAGGCCGAGGCCAAGGACTGGATGAAGCCCCTCGTCCACGGCCGCGAGGTCGACCTCGTCGAGTTCTGCGGCAACTGGTACGTCGACGACCTGCCGCCCATGATGTTCAACAAGCACAGCCACAACAGCCACGGCTATGTGTCGCCGCGCGCCCTGGAGCAGGACTGGAAGGACCAGTTCGACTGGGTGCACCGCGAGCTCGACTACGCCGTCATCCCGGTCACGCTCCACCCGGACGTGTCCGGCCGCCCGCAGGTGCTCCTGATGCTGGAGCGCTTCATCGAGTACGTCTCCGGGCACGAGGGCGTCTCCTTCGTGACCCTGGAGGACGCGGCCGACGACTTCCGCCGCCGCTTCCCCTTCGAGGGCACCGAGCGCCCCGCCGACATGCGCTGACGCTCCGCTCCCCTCTCCCCCAGGATCGGCCGCGCGTGCGTGCGGCCGGACGAGGGGGCCCCCCCCGCCCCCCGGCGCCCCCCGGGGCGCGCCCGCGTATCTGGTGTCGCGCCAAGGCGTCACCGCCCTGCGCGGTGAGCACGCCGA
>NZ_JBHYTK010000190.1:0-13253 GCF_042749255.1 Streptomyces sp. NPDC059524
GGTCAGGCCCCGCGCGGGATCTGCTTCGAGCGGCTGCGGATCATGAACGCCTCGACGATCTCGACGACGCCCATCGCCACCAGCCAGCAGCCGCCGACCAGCGTCAGGACGGCGACCGACTCGAACGGCGAGACGATCAGCACGATGCCGGCCATGGCGCTGACCACGCCGAGGAACGCCTGCCAGCCGCGGGCCGGCATCGCCGGGTCCGAGGCCGCCGCGACGGTCTGTGTGATCCCGCGGAACAGCCAGCCGATGCCGATCCACAGGGCGAGCAGCAGGATCGACTGGGTCGCGCCGCGGAAGCAGAACAGGCCGAGGAGGACGGAGACGGCGCCGCTGATGAACGCCATCACGCGCAGCCCGGTCGTCACGTGCGTGCCGAACGCCGTGACCAGCTGGAAGACGCCGCTGACGACGAGGTACACGCCGAACAGGATACCGGCGGCCCACAGTGAGGCGCCGGGCCACACGAGGACGAGCACGCCCATGATCAGCGCGGCGACACCCGCGAGGAGAACCGCCTGCCAGGCCGCTTGGGCCAGCCGGCCGAGCGGGCCCTCGGGAATGGATCCGGGCGCCTCCTTCTCGTCGGCGGCCCGGTGCGGGCTCTGCGGTTCGTAAGGTGTTTGGGTCATGACCGAACTCTCTGTGCGGGCCGCGCCGGGCGGCGAGCGGTGGTGGGCCGAACGGGTGAGACTCAGGAGGCGGACCGCGCCGCCTCCGTGTCCCCGCTCGTGGCGTCCTCCTCTCCGGTCCCCGGGTCCGCTCCGTGGCGTACGGAACAGACGAGGGCGTCGTCCTTGACGTCGGCGACGATGGTGTCGCCGGGTTCGGCCTCGCCGCTGAGCATCAGCGACGCGAGCCGGTTGTCGAGCTCGCTCTGGATGGTGCGGCGCAGCGGCCGGGCGCCGAACTCGGGCTGGTGGCCGTGCGCGACGAGCAGCTTCTTCGCCGCCTCGGTGACCTCGAGCGTCATGCCCTGCGCGTGGACGCGGCGCATGCTCCGGTCGAGGAGGTGGTCGACGATCTCGCCGAGGTCGTCCTGGGTGAGGCCGTGGAAGAGGATGATCTCGTCGATGCGGTTGAGGAACTCGGGCAGGAAGCGGCCCCGCAGGTCCTGCATCAGGTCGTCCTTGATCTCGGACACGTCGCCGTGATGGGCGAGGATGCGCTGGGCGCCGATGTTCGAGGTCATGATGACGACGCAGTTGCGGAAGTCGACGGTGCGGCCCTGCGAGTCGGTGAGCCGGCCGTCGTCGAGCACCTGGAGCAGCGTGTTGAAGACGTCCAGATGGGCCTTCTCGACCTCGTCGAACAGCAGCACGCTGTAGGGCTGGCGGCGGACCTTCTCGGTGAGCTGTCCGGCCTCCTCGTGGCCGACGTACCCGGGCGGGGCGCCCACGAGCCGGGAGACGGTGTGCTTCTCCTGGAACTCGCTCATGTCGAAGCGGACCATGCGGTTCTCGTCGCCGAACAGCAACTCCGCGAGGGCCTTGGCCAGTTCGGTCTTGCCGACGCCGGTCGGGCCGAGGAAGAGGAAGGAGCCGACGGGCCGGTTCGGGTCGCCCATGCCCGCGCGGTTGCGGCGGACGGCTTCGGAGACGGCGACGACCGCCTCGTCCTGGCCGACGACCCGGTCGTGCAGGGCGTCCTCCAGTTTGAGCAGCTTCTCCTTCTCCGTGGCGGTGAGCTGGGCGACCGGGATGCCGGTGCGGCGCGAGACGACGTCGGCGATGTCCTTCGCGGTCACCTGCACGACGCCCTCGCGGCGCTCCTCGATCCCGGCGAGCTCGCCCTGGACGTCGGCGATCTGCTGCTTGAGTTCGGAGGCCCGCTCGAAGTCCTCGGCGGCGACGGCCTGGTCCTTCTCTCGGCTCAGCTTGGCGATCTTGTCCTCGCGGCTGACGATCTCGGTGGAGCGGCCCGCGCCGCGCAGCCGGACCCGGGCGCCCGCCTGGTCCATCACGTCGATGGCCTTGTCGGGCAGGAAGCGGTCGCTGATGTACCGGTCGGAGAGCTCGGCGGCGGCCACGAGCGCGCCGTCGGCGAAGCGCACCTGGTGGTGGGCCTCGTACGCGTCGCGCAGGCCCTCCAGGATCTGGACGGTCTCGTCGACACTGGGCTCGGGGATGGTCACGGGCTGGAAGCGGCGTTCCAGGGCCGGGTCCTTCTCCACGTACTTGCGGTACTCGTCGATGGTGGTGGCGCCGACGACGTGCAGTTCACCGCGGGCGAGGGCGGGCTTGAGCATGTTGCCCGCGTCCATCGCGCCCTCGCCGCTCGCCCCGGCGCCCACGACCGTGTGGAGTTCGTCGATGAAGAGGATGACGTCACCGCCGGCGTTCTGGACGTCCTCGATGACCTTCTTCAGTCGCTCCTCGAACTGGCCGCGATACTGCGCGCCCGCCACCATCCCGGACAGGTCGAGCGCGACGACCCGCTTGCCCTTCAGCGTCTCCGGCACCTCGCCCGCGACGATCCGCTGGGCGAGGCCCTCCACGATCGCCGTCTTGCCGACCCCCGGCTCACCGATCAGCACCGGGTTGTTCTTCGACCTGCGCGACAGGATCTCGACGGTCTGCTCGATCTCCTCGGCCCGGCCCACCACCGGATCGAGCTTCCCGGCCTTCGCCTCCTCGGTCAGGTCCCGGCCGTACTCGTCGAGCGTCGGGGTGTCGCTGTTCTCCCTGCTCGCGCCGGCCGGGACGCCCTCGGCGCGGGCGGCCTGGTCGGCGGCGCCGCGCAGCCGACCGGTGTCCGCGCCCTGGGAGCGCAGCAGCCGTCCCGCGCCGGAGTCCGGGTCGTCGAGGAGCGCGCCGAGGATGTGCTCCGGCCCGATGTACGAGACCCCTGCCGCCTGGGAGCGGGCGTGAGCCGCGGAGAGGGTGCGCTTGGCGGCCGGGGTGAGCCCGGGCTGCGCGGACGGTTCGGCGCTCTCCCCGGGCAGGATCTTGGCGATCGCGGCGGCGAGCGCGTCGGGCTCCGCCCCCGCCTGCGCGAGCAGTGTGCGGGCGGGGTCGACCTGGGTCGCGGCCCACAGCAGATGCTCGGTGTCGAGGTCCGAACTCCCGTCCTCCACCGCCTTGTTGGTGGCCCGGCCGATCAGCTCGCGCGCCGAGTCCGTCAGCAGGCGGCCGATGGGGACCCGCTGCACCTGCGGCGGCGCCGATCCGGGCGACATCCCGAAGAAGCGGTTGAGCATCTCCCCGAAGGGATCGGGTGATCCGAAGGGGGATCCGAAGGACATCGACATAGCGGGTACTCCCGGTGGACGTCACAGCAACACCCCTCACTCAAGCAACACCGGACGGACTACGCAAAACATAGGAAAAGGACACAATGGGTCCCATGTCTTCACAGCATTCATCCGGCCGCCGACACGGCGGCTTCCCGGTGCGCCGGGTCTACGATCCGCCCGCCGCCGAGGACGGGAAGCGGCTGCTCGTCGACCGCCTGTGGCCGCGGGGCGTCTCGAAGGAGCACGCAGACATCGACGAGTGGCTCAAGGACATCGCCCCGTCGAAGGAGCTGCGCACCTGGTACCACGCGGACAAGGACGACCGGTACGCCGGGTTCGAGGAGCGCTACCGCGCCGAGCTCGACGCGCCGGAGCGCGCCGAGCTGGTCGACCACGTGCGCGAGCTGGCCCGGAGCGGTCCGGTCACCCTGGTCACGTCGGTGAAGGACGTCGAGCACAGCCATGTGCCGGTGCTGGTGCGCCGGCTCGAGGAGGGGGACTGAGCGTCCCCTCGCCGGTCAGGCGGCGAGGCAGACCGTGCCGCGCCCGCTCGCCGCACCGCCCGCGCCACGCACCGCGACAGAGGCGACCGAGGTGACGGAGGAGACGCCGGTGACCGAGGTGACGGACACCGGGCGGCGCCTCCGGGCGGCCCGCGCGAGCTCCCCCTGGGCCAGCGCCAGGACGTCGACGAGTCCGAGCCCGAGCGCTCCCGCGACGGCGGCGAGCATCTCGGAGGACGCCTCCTTGCGGCCGCGCTCCATCTCGGAGAGGTAGGGCATGGAGATTCCGGCGGTGTCGGCGACGTCCTGGAGGGTCCGGCCCTGGGCCCGGCGTCTGCGCCGCAGCACGTCCCCGACGACGTGCCGCCACAGCGGCTCCTGCTCCGGCGCGGACCGGTGGGCGCCGCTGCCCCGGCGGCTCTCGTGGATGCTCATCGGGCCAGCGTAGGCGGCGTACGGCGGCCCGGGGCGGCGCTTCGCCCTCGGCGATATCCGGGCCGCGGCGCGACGGCGGAGGTCACTCGGGGACGCGCGCGTGACGCAGCAGGACGACCCCGTTGTCGAAGGTCTGGGTCCCGGCCAGGCGCAGGACGCGCGGGTGGAAATCCGTGACGGGGAAGAGCGGGGTGCCCGTGCCGATCAGGACGGGGTGCACGTAGGTGTGGAACTCGTCGATCAGGTCGTGGGCGAGGAAGGTGGCGGCGAGGTCGGCGCCGCCGACGTTGAGGTCGCCGCCGGGCTGTTCCTTGAGGGCGCGGATCGCCTCGGGCAGCACCTCGGAGACGACGGTGGAGTGGTACGGGGCGGGGCCCGGCGGCAGCGTCCGGGAGAACACGATCTTGGGGATGTCGCGCCAGATGGCGGCGAACTCGACCTCCGTCGGGGTGCTGTCGGGGTCGGCGCCGGCCGCGGGCCAGTAGGACGCCATGAGTTCGTGCGTGACGCGCCCGGTGAGCAGGCCGCCGAAGGAGCGGACCTTCTCGTTCATGTGCCGGTGCAGGGCGTCGTCGACCTGGTGCCAGCCGATGTCGCGGCCCGGTCCCTCGGTGTACCCGTCGAGGGAGACGCCCATCATCAGAATGATCTTGCGCATGCCTGCTCCTCGTCGCCGCCCGCGTCCGGAACACCAGCATGCCCAGAGGCCGCGGTCCACCGCACGCACCGCCACGACCCGGATCGCCGGGTGCGCTACGAGGCCCGGGGGCGCTCCCAGTCGCAGGGCGGGGCCGGGCAGGCGTGCGGTGCGCGGCCCGCCTGCTCCTTGAGGGCGAGGCTCACCAGGCTGAGCAGGAGCTGCACGTCCGTGTCGCACTCCAGGAGCACGGTGATCCAGGACGCGCCGGGGTGCACGCGGACGGCACTGGTCCGCCGCAGGTGCGGCAGCAGCCGCTGCACCGCCGGCGCGGTGAGGTAGAGATCGGCGCAGTCGTCGGAGTGGAAGTGAACGAGGTCATGGCCCGCCGGGCCGAACGCGTGACCGATCGAGCACCGGGGCGGGCCGCTCACCAGGTGCGGCCATGTCCCGAGTTCGGTCATGGCACGCTGGGCCGCGGTCATGGCCCCATCCTGGCGCACCCTTCACCTCGGGGAAAACCCCCGTCAACTCCCGTGTTCCGGCGAGTTGTCGAGCACGCCCCCGGCGAGCAGCTGTCCGCCGTCGATCACCAGGGTCTCGCCGGTGATCCAGCGGGCGCCGTCACCGGCCAGGAAGGCCACGGCTTCGGCGATGTCGCCGGGTTCGCCGATCCGGCCGAGCGGGGTGGCGCCCGCGACCCGTCCTTCGTGCTCCTGCCAGAGCGCCTCGGCGAGGCGGGTGCGCACGATGCCGGGCGCGACCGCGTTGACCCGCACCTTCGGCCCGAGTTCCAGGGCGAGTTGCTTGGTGAGGTGGATGAGGGCCGCCTTGGAGACGTGGTAGATGCCGACGTCCTGCGCGACCGAGAGCCCGCCGATGGAGGCGGTGTTGACGACCGCGCCGCCGTGCTCGCCCATCCACGCCTTGACGGCGAGGGAGGTCCACAGGATGGGCGCCCACAGGTTGACGTCCATCGTCTTGGCGAAGCGGGCGTGGTCCTGGTCGATGACCGGGCCGTACGCCGGGTTCGTGCCCGCGTTGTTGACGAGGATGTCGAGCCGCCCGTGCGTGGCGAGGGTGTGCTCGACGCAGGCGCGGGCCGCCTCCTCGTCGGTGGCGTGGGCGCCGAACCCGGTGACGCCCGCGCCGAGTTCACGGGCCGCCTCCTTGGCGCGGTCCTCGCTGCGGGAGGTGATCACGACCTGGGCGCCGCGGTCGCGCAGCGCGCCGGCCGCCGCGAGGCCGATGCCCCGCGACGCGCCGGTGACCAGGGCGACCTTGCCGGCCAGGGACTCCGTGCCCGCCGGGGATTCCGCTGTGCTCATCGCTCTCCTCGTTCGGTCTCCCGGCGGCGCAGTTCGCGCCGGGCGATGGTCCGCTTGTGCACCTCGTCGGGGCCGTCCGCGAGACGCAGGGTACGCAGGTGCGCGTACATGCTCGCGAGCGGGAAGTCGTCGCTGACGCCGCCTCCGCCGTGCACCTGGATGGCGCGGTCGACGACCTTCAGGGCCACGTTCGGGGCGGCGACCTTGATGGCGGCGATCTCGGTGCGGGCCTGCTTGTTGCCGACCGTGTCCATCAGGTGGGCGGCCTTGAGGGTGAGCAGCCGCGCCATGTCGATCTCGATACGGGACTCGGCGATCCAGTCCTGGATGTTGGCCCGCTCGGCGACCGGCGCCCCGAACGTCGTACGGGACTGGGCGCGGTCGATCATCAGGTCCAGGGCGCGCTCGGCCATGCCGATGGCGCGCATGCAGTGGTGGATGCGGCCGGGGCCGAGGCGGGCCTGGCTGATCATGAAGCCGTCGCCCTCGCCGGCGAGCAGGGCGCCGGCGGGGACCCGTACGTTCTCGAAGAGGACCTCGGCGTGGCCCTCGCGGTCCTGGTAGCCGAAGACGGGCAGGCCGCGCAGGATCGTGACGCCGGGGGTGCCGACGGGGACGACCATCATCGACTGCTGGCGGAAGGCCGGTCCGTCGGGGTCGGTCTTGCCCATGACGATGAGCACCTCACAGCGGGGGTGCAGGGCGTTGGAGGTCCACCACTTGCGGCCGTTGAGGACGTAGTCGTCGCCGTCGCGCTCCATCCGCATCTGGATGTTGCTCGCGTCGGAGCTGGCCACGGCGGGCTCGGTCATGGCGAACGCGGAGGCGATCTCGCCGGCGAGCAGCGGCTTGAGCCACTTCTCCTTGTGTTCGTCGGTCCCGAAGAGGGTGAGGACCTCCATGTTGCCGGTGTCCGGCGCGTTGCAGTTCGTGGCCTCGGGGGCGAGGTGGGCGCTGCGGCCCATGATCTCGGCGAGGGGCGCGTACTCCAGGTTCGTGAGACCGGGGCCCCATTCGGGGTGCGGGTGGAAGAGGTTCCACAGGCCGCGCTTCTTCGCCTCGGCCTTGAGGTCCTCGATGACCGGCGGGTGGAAGTGCGGGTCGCCGGACGCGGCCATCTGCTCGGCGTAGACGGCCTCGGCCGGGTAGACGTGTTCGTCCATGAAGGCGAGCAGGTCGGCCTGGTACCGCTTGGCCTTGTCGGTCAGCTCGTACACGGGTGTCCTCCGATGGTGGTCTCGTACGGTGTCATCGCGCGGCGGCGGGCCGCAACAGGCGCGCCAGGGCGGAAGCGGTGCCCGCGGCGTCGCGGTGCAGGACGCCGGCGAGGCCGATCCGGGCCGCGGCGTCGAGGTTCTGGCGCAGGTCGTCGACCATGACGGTCTCCTCGGGCGGGGCGCCGAGGCGTTCGCAGGCGAGGGCGTAGGCGCGGCGGGAGGGCTTGCGCACGCCGATCTCGCCGGAGACGGTGACGGCGTCGAACAGGGCGGGCAGGTCGAAGCCCGCGTAGCAGTCGTCGCCGAGGGAGTTGGACAGCAGCCCGACGCGGTGTCCTTCGGCGCGCAGCCGGGCGACGAGGGCGAGGCTGTCGGGGTCGGGGCGCAGGTGGGCCTGGAGCCGGGCGACGAGTCCGGGCCCTGCGGCGGTGACGCCGTGTGCCCGCAGCCGGGCCGCGTAG
Organism: Streptomyces sp. NPDC059524; assembly: GCF_042749255.1. NCBI lineage: Bacteria > Bacillati > Actinomycetota > Actinomycetes > Kitasatosporales > Streptomycetaceae > Streptomyces > Streptomyces sp. NPDC059524. The sequence goes on from NZ_JBHYTK010000190.1 coordinate 7,823, forward strand.
CCGTCCTCGAAGGCGCGCTGTCCGATGCGGCCCTCCTCGTGGGCGACGAGCAGGGCGCTGCTCTCCTCGTCCTTCGACAGCAGGCGCAGCAACTGACCGGGCTGCGCGCCGAGTTCGCGGCCCAGCTCCTCGAAGGCGTCGATCACGCTGGTGGTGAGCACGCCGCCGAAGTCGAAGAGGACCGCGGTGCGGGTCCGTTCGTCGGTCATCGCACCGCCTTCTGGTAGCGCCGCATGCCGCGCAGCCAGCGGTCGTAGTCGGTGCCCTTGTGGCGGTAGAAGTCGAGGACCTGGGGGTGCGGCAGGACGAGGAAGCGCTCGTCGGCGACGGCTTCGACGACGCGGTCGGCGACATCGAGGGGCTGGAGCAGTTCGCCGGAGTCGAGGACGGCACGGGCGGCGGCGCGCTCGGTCGGGTCGGCGGAGCGGGTGCCGGCCATGAGCAGCTCGGTCTCGACGCCCTGGGGGCACAGGCAGCTGACGCGGACGCCCTGGTCGCCGTAGGTGACGGAGAGCCATTCGGCGAAGGCGACAGCGGCGTGCTTGCTGACGGAGTAGGTGGCGGAGCCGATCTGGGTGAGCAGTCCGGCGGCGGAGGCGGTGGTGAAGAAGTAGCCCTCGCCGCGCTCGACCCAGCCCGGCACGAGCAGCTTCGCGGCGCGGACGTGCGCCATCACGTTGACGTCGAGGGCGCGGCTCCACTCCTCCTCGCTCGCGTCGAGTCCCGCGCCGCCGCCGATGCCCGCGTTGGCGAAGTAGAGGTCGACGGAGCCGAAGCGCTCCTCGGCCAGGGCGACGAGGGCGCGCAGGTCCTCGGTGGCGGCGGCGTCGGCCGCGCGGCCCGCGACGCGCTCGCCGTGCTCGGCGGCGAGCTCGCGCACGGTGGTGTCGAGGCGCGCGCCGTCCAGGTCGGTGAGCAGGACGCCGCGTGCGCCCGCCTCCAGGAGGCGCCGGGCGACGGCGGCGCCGATGCCGCCCGCCGCGCCGGTGACCACGGCGACCTTGTCGTTGATCAGCATGGGGGTGACCGCTCCTTCGCTCGGCTGCGCCCTCACCGTATTTGAATCCGGCTTCAAGTTCAATGACAGTCGGCGGACCGCTCGCTATATTCGGATCCGACGCCAGGTTCAGGAACCGCGCCGGGAGCGACGGGGCGTGCGGGAAGGGCCTGACGAGGAGCGCGTGGCCGGACGATCCGAGGAGCCCTGGACATGACCGCACATCTGCCGATCGCCGACTGGGAGCGGATCCCGGCGCGGGACGTGGTGACGAACGGCGTCACCCTGCGCGTGTACGAGGACGGGCCGCGCGATACGGCGAAGCCGCTCGTCGTGCTGTGCCACGGCTTCCCCGAACTGGCCTTCTCTTGGCGGCACCAGATCCGGGCCCTGGCCGCGGCCGGGTACCGGGTGCTCGCCCCGGACCTGCGCGGCTTCGGCGCGAGCGACCGGCCCGCGGACCCCGGGGCGTACGACGCGCTGACGGTGTGCCGGGACCTGGTGGGCCTGCTCGACGACGTGGGCGCGCGGGACGCGGTGTTCGTGGGGCACGACTGGGGCGCGTCGATCGTGTGGCACATGGCGTGGGCGCATCCGGAGCGGGTGCGCGCCGTGGTCGGGATGAGCGTGCCGGTGACGCCCCGCTCCCCCGTCGCGCCGCTGCCGGTGCTGCGCAGGCGGCTCGGCGAGGAGTTCTACATCGTGTGGTTCCAGGAGCCGGGCGTCGCGGACCGGGCGCTCGCCCAGGACGTGCGGCGCACGCTGACGGCGCGCGAGATCTGGTCGGCGGCGTGGGCGGCCCGCGAGGAACCGGCGGCGCCGCGCCCGCACTGGCTGAGCGAGGAGGAACTCGCCTTCTACGTGAAGACGTTCGAGGAGACGGGCTTCACGGGCGGCCTGAACTACTACCGCAACCTGGACCGCACCTGGGAGCTGACGGCGCCGCTCGACGGCCGGACCATCGACATGCCGTCCCTCTTCGTCACCGGTTCGAAGGATCCGGTGGCCCGGTTCATGCCGAGCGACCGCCTGGAGGAGGTCCTGACGGATCTGCGGGGCCGGGTCGTGCTCGACGGCGCGGGCCACTGGATCCAGCAAGAGCGAGCGGCGGAGGTCGACGCGGCGCTGCTCCGGTTCCTCGACGGGCTCGGATGAGAGACCCGGCTGATAGCATCCGCAGCCACCCGCGTGGCGGTCGCGGCCCCGCGACCGCCCGCACGTACGAGAGCGAATGGACCGCATTGCCTGCCCAGGCCGCGGCCGCCGACGGCGGTCAGAAGCAACCGATCACGCCCCGCAGCGCCCGCGGCGTCAGGACGCGCAACGCGCTGATCACCGCCGCGCGTGAGGTCTTCGAGCGGGACGGCTACCTCGACGCCCGGATCACGGACATCTCCAAGGCCGCCCACGTCGCGTCCGGCTCGTTCTACACGTACTTCAACAGCAAGGAAGAGATCTTCCAGGCGCTCGTCGCGCAGGTGCAGGAGGAGATGCTCCATCCGCACCTGCGGGAGCGGACCGGCATCACCGACCCGCGCGAGATGATCGACGCCTCGAACCGCGAGTACCTGCGCGCGTACAAGAAGAACGCCCGGCTGATGGCCCTGTTCGAGCAGGTCGCCCAGGTCGACGAGACGTTCAGGCAGCTGCGCATCGAGCGGGGCGACGCGTTCGCGCGGCGCAACGCGAAGCTGATCCGCTCGCTCCAGGACGCGGGCGCGGCGGACCCGAGCCTCGACCCGCTGATCACGGCGCACGCGCTGTCCGTGATGGTGAGCCGCATGGCGTACATGGTGTTCGTCCTCGGCCAGCGCATCCCGTACGAGCGTCTGGTGACGACGCTCAACAAGATCTGGGAGAACGGGCTTCAGCTGCGCGCGCCGGAGGCGGACCCCGGGGACTGAGCGGCGCGGACGGCGCGGCGCTCCAGGACGCCGAGGACGCGCCGCCCCCAGCTCACATTGCCCTCCTCGAACCCGATGCCGGCCATCAGCGTCAGGTAGGGGCCGATCCGCTCCCCCACCTCGAGGAACTCCTCCTCGCTGCGACCGCCGAGGAGATGCTGCCGGATCCGCTCGTAGCGGGCGAGGCGGCCCTGCGCCCACGACACCCGCTCCTCGAGGTGCGCACGCACGGCTTCCAGGTCTCCGACGTCGACGGCCTGCACCTTCACCATCAGCTCGTCGCGCAGCGCGAGCGGTTTGGGCCGGCGTGCCGTGAACGCGGCGAGGTCCTCGTGCCCCGCGGGCGACAGCGTGAACATCCGCTTGTTCGGCCGCCGTTCCTGCGGGACCACGCGCGCATCGATCAGTCCGTCCGCGGCGAGGCGGTCCAGCTCCCGGTAGAGCTGCTGCGGTGTCGCCGCCCAGAAGTTGGACACCGACACGTCGAAGATCTTCGCCAGGTCGTATCCGGACGCCTCGCCCTCCAGGAGCGCGGCGAGGACGGCGTACTTGAGAGACATGTGGACACCCTACAAGGATGCGACTACTGTCGCCCGCACCTAATCAACAAATTTATTAATGAGTGAGCGAGGTGGCGTCCATGCATCCCTTCCGCGCGGCGGTGGAGAAGGACGATCTGGCTGCGGTCGAGGCCATGCTGGCCGAGGACGTGGTGTTCACCAGCCCGGTCGTGTTCAAGCCGTATGCGGGCCGGGCGATCACCGCGGCGATCCTGCGCGGGGCGAAGCGCGTCTTCGAGGACTTCCGGTACGTCCGGGAGATCACCGGGGCCGACGGGCGCGATCACGCCCTCGTGTTCGAGGCGCGGGTCGGCGACCGGGCCATCACCGGCTGCGACTTCCTGCACGTCGACGAGGAAGGGCGCATCGACGACTTCATGGTGATGGTGCGTCCGCTGTCGGCGGCGCAGGCACTGGCGGCGGCGATGGGGGCCGAGTTCGACCGGATCGCCCAGGAGGCGGCGGCCGGAGCCTGAGCCCCGGCCCGTTCAGCGGTAGTAGGCGTCGTCGCCGGCCGGTTCGCACAGCTCGAAGCAGACCTCGCCGGCGTCCTCGGTCACGCCGGGGGCCGTGCGGACCTCGGCGCCGACCCACACCAGGTGCGGGGGCGTGCCGACGACCCGGCAGGGCACCACGAAGTCCTCGGGGAAGCGGACCAGCGACTCGTTGCGCGCGACGCCCGTGCCGCGGTGCACCACACGTGACTGCACGACGATCCCGGGGCCCGCGCTGCGCTGCGTCTCCAGGTCGCTCGACGCGCAGACCGGACACAGCAGCCGGCGGAACGACGCGGTGCCGCACCAGCGGCAGCGCTTGAAGGTGAATCCCGTGCCGCCGTCGGCCTCGGCCGGCGTCATGACACCCGTCGCGCTTCCCGACAACCCCGCCCACTCCGACATCGCTCGGCCTCCCGCGCTCACCCGGTCCGCCGGGCTGAGGCTCCGGCGCCCGGTCAGCGTATGACACTCAGTGCCGCGCGGTAAAGATACCGAGTACCCTCCGGATCGGAATTCTTGGGCACCCGGACCCTGTTCAGTCGTCCCGGAGCGCCGATTCGACCTGCTGGATGACCCGCCACATAGGGGCACCCTTCGGGGCCACCATCACCACGACTTCCTCCTGGGCGACGGCCGGGCCCGTGTCCCGCTCGGCCGACTCGCCCCACACCCGGCGGACGAGCCCGAACGCGCGCTCCACGGCCGCCTCCGCGTCGCCCTCGCCGCCCGAACGCAGCCAGGTGCGCAGTGCGTTGTTGTGCGCGGCCACGACGGAGGCGGCGACGACCTCGGCCCGCAGTCCGCCGTCCGGGACGGCCGCCCAGCGCCGGCGCAGGTACTCGGCGAGCGTGCGCTCGTAGCGCCGGACGACGGACAGCTCGTAGGTCCGCAGCCCCGGCACCTCGCGCGTCAACCGGTAGCGCTGCACGGAGAATTCGGGGTTCGCGGCGTACATGCGCAGGACGAGTCCGGCCGCGTCGCAGACGACGTCGACGGGGTCCCGCTCGTCGCCCGCCGCTTCGAGGAACGCGGTCATGTCGGCGAGCACGCTCTCGTGGTCCGGGAAGACCGCGTCCTCCTTGGACGGGAAGTACCGGAAGAAGGAGCGGCGGCCGACCCCGGCCCGCGCCACGATGTCGTCCACCGTCGTCCGCTCGAACCCTCGCTCCAGGAACAGCTGGAACGCCGCCTCGGCCAGCACCTCCCGCATCGGGGCCTTCTTCGCCGCCCCGTTCGATCCACTGCCCTCGCGTGCCTCGCTCATGCCGGGAACGTAACACCGGACGGCCCCCTTTGGCACTACGTACCTTTACAGAGGGAACTGAGTGCCATACGGTGGCCGCAGTAGGCCTGAGAAGGCTGAGGAACGCTCTGAGCGAGGAGAGCCGGCGTGAGCTTGAGGATCGTTGTCACCGTGAAGTACGTGCCGGACGCGACCGGTGACCGGCATTTCGCGGATGACCTGACCGTGGA
>NZ_JBHYTK010000191.1:0-13146 GCF_042749255.1 Streptomyces sp. NPDC059524
CCTGAAATGCATGCCCTTCGGGCGCATTTCCCCGATGAAGGCTGAGCGGCGAAGCCGCTCGCCTTCAGGGGCGCGGGGCTGTGTCTTTTAGCGGCTCCGCCGCGGGGCGCGACCAGCCCCCACCGGGCCGCACCCGAAATCCCGCCCCCCGCGCGGCAGCGCCTACGCGGGCTGGGTCGGGGCCTGCTTCGTCACCTGGTTCAGCCACGGCACCCGCGCGTCGGTCGCCTTGTTGCCCTTCGCGTCCCACGTGCCGTAGCGGGGGTTGAGCGAGACGCCCAGTTCCTTCGAGGCGTCGGCGAGGGCCTTGGCGAAGGCGGCCTGGCCCTGCGGGGTCTGCGGGTCGGCGCCGATCGCCTCGATGAGCTTGCCGGCCTCGACCTCGCTGCGCATCGCCTCGGTGAGCCGCTGCGGCGGGATGTTGAACTGCTGGAGGAACGCGGCCTTCAGCTGCTCGGCGCCGCCGACCTGCTTCTCGTACTCGGCGCGCTTGGCCTGGGTCTCGGCACGGGTGACGGTGACGCCCGCATCGGTGGCGGCGCGGTGCAGGACGCGGGTGCGCACCATCGCGTTGAGGGTGCTGCGGGTGAGGGGGCCGCTCTGGGCCACCGCCTGGCTGTACTGGGCGTCGCCGCGGGTGGCGGCCTGCTGGGCGTCGCGGACCTCGGTGACCCGGGCGTCCAGCTGGGAGACGGTGATGCGCTGGCCGCCGACGACGGCCGCGGCACCCGGGTGCGCCTCGTTCCCGCAGGCGGTGAGGAAGGGCGTCGCGGCGAGTGCGGCGGCGGACAGGACGAGCGCGGTGCGGCGGCTGTTGCGGCGGTGCAAGGTGGGCCTCCCTGCGAGCAGTTTGTGCTTCGGTGCACAAAGTCCGGCGTTGATCGATGTTAGGCAGTGACCGCGTGCTCGGCCACCTATTCGACAACGATTCGCAGGGAGTTGGGGCACTGAACTCCGCCCGGGCGGGTCAGCCGCGCACTTGTCCGAGCCATTGCAGGGTGCGGCGGACCTCGCCGGGGAACGGGTGGGCGGGCCCGTGGAGGCGCTCGGCGTCGTGCAGGAGGCGGACCAGGGTCTCCTGCGCGGCGCCCCGGTCGCCGACGGCGAGCAGCAACTGTCCTATGCGGCGGCGCACTTCGAGGGCGAGCCGCATGTCGGTCGTCGCGTACTGGTTCTCGTAGTACGGGAGCAGGGAGCGGTACTCGGCGAGTGCCGCGGCCGGTTCACCGAGGGCTTCGAGGCACTGGGCGACCTCGTAGCGGAACTGGAGCGACTGCGGGTCGGCGTGGCCGGCCTCGGAGGCCCGCTCGTCGGCGAGCCGGCGCAGCTCGGGCAGGGCGCGGCGGTACTGGCCGTCGTCCATGAGCGTGGCCGCGTACTGCTTGCGCAGGGTGCGGACGACGGGTGAGTGCTCGCCGTGCTGGGCGGCCGCGGCGGGCAGGATCGCGCCGAGGATGTCGACGGCCTGGGTGATGCGGCCCTCGCCGAGCAGCCGCTTGACCTCGTCGACGGCGCGGGCGACGTCGGGGCGCTCACCCTGGACGTCGGCGCCGGCGGGCTGCGGTGCGGGGGTGAGGGCGCGGTCGGGCCAGGGGGCGTGGGGGCGCAGGAAGGGGCGGGTGGGGTCGAGGGGGCGGCCGGTGGGGACGCCGCGGGGCGGGAGCAGCGGCAGCAGTTCCTCGTAGGTCTGCTGGGCGGAGGCGGGGCGGTGCTGCGGGTCCTTGGCGAGCAGGCGCAGGACAAGGCCTTCGAGCGCCTCGGGCACCTCGGGGCGCAGTTGGCGCAGCGGGACCGGGGCCTCGTAGAGGTGGCGGTGGAGGATGCCGAGGGCGGTGGTGCCGGCGAACGGGACGTCACCGCTGAGCAGTTCGTGGAGCAGGACGCCGAGGGCGTACAGGTCCGTGTACGGGCCGACGGCGCCGCCCATGGCCTGCTCGGGCGCCATGTAGGCGGGGGTGCCGATGGGCGAACCGGTGTGGGTGAGGCGGGTGGTGTCGGTGTCGAGCACGGATGCGACGCCGAGGTCGAGGACGGTGAGGGTGCCGTCCTTCTTCACCATCACGTTGCGCGGCTTCAGGTCGCGGTGGACGATCGGCACGGCGTGCACGGCGGACAGCACGGCGCACAGCTGGGCGGCGACGGACACGGCCCACGGCCACGGGTAGGGCGTGTGCTCGGCGAGGTGGTCGGCGAGGTCGGAGCCGTCGATGTACTGCATGACGAGGTACAGGTCGCCGTCCTCGCTGCCCGCGTCGTGCACGGTGACGAGGCCGGGGTGGTCGACCTGGGCGGTGACGCGGGACTCGCGCAGGAAGCGGCGGCGCAGTTCCTCGGCCTCGGCGCCGGCGACGCGGTCGGGGCGGACCAGCTTGACGGCGACGCGGCGGTCGAGGCGCTGGTCGTAGGCCGTCCAGACCTGGCCCATGCCGCCCTGGCCGATGAGCGTGGACAGTTCGTACCGTCCGGCGACGACGCGGCCGCCGGTCGTGGGCAGTGCGGTCACCGGCCGCCGTCCTGCTGGCGCAGGTAGTCGCTCAACTCGTCCAGCTCGGCGCGGACCTGGTCGATGCGGTGCGGGGGCTGGCCCTGCTCGCCCTGGGGCTGCTGGGGCTGGGGCTGGACCGGCGGCGGCGTCGGGTGCGCGTGCTGCGGGGCGGGGTGCTGCGGCGCGGCGCCGAGGGTCTGGTGCGTGGCGAAGCCGGTCTGCGACACGGTCGGGTGGGTGTACGGGGGCTGCGGGGCCGGCTGGTGCTGCACGGGCGGGTAGCCGTAACCGACGGTCTGGGCGGTCGGCGGGTACGGGGCCGGGAGCGGCGTCGCCTGCACGCGGCGCACGTCGAAGACGACGAAGTACACGGCGGACGCGGCGCCGATGATCAGGATCGCCGCGAGCGCGACGTCGGTGCGCCGGTCCGTCTCGGGCAGCGAGCCGACGACCGCGAACAGGGCGAAGGTGACCGGCAGCGCGACGCTCGCGAGCACCCAGTCGAGGGTCCGCTTGCGCAGGTAGGCGATCCGGAACAGCGGGACCGAGGCGAGCAGGCCGCAACTGAGGACGGACAGTGCGGCGAACAGCACGCGCATGGCGACGACCCCGCCATCGGTGCGCGGGGGCGGTGCGGCGCCGGGCCCGTACATAACTGCTCCTGGATCGCTCGTGCTGCTTCGTACGACGAGCGTATCGGCCCCTTCGGACAACGTGACCCCCGTCTACCGAACCGTTGTCGGGGCCGCCCTTGTGGTGCCGGTCATTCCGGATCGGCGGCGTGCCCGGGAGCCGGGTCGCCCGACGGGTCGAGGGTGCCGTCGGTGAGGCCGTCGTGGAGGCCCTGGACGAGCTGTTCGCCCAGGCGGGCGGCCTGGCGCAGGGCGTCCTCGAAAGCGGCGAGGGCCTTGAACCGGGCGCCGTAGCGGGCCTGTTCGGGTCGGGGCAGGCGGGGCAGCTGGAGGCGGCGCACGTCGAGCCGGGTCGCGGTGGAGGCGTAGCTGCTGGCCTGGCGGTTGTTGGCGGTGGAGCGCAGGAAGCCGGCGAGGAACCAGGGGTCGAGGGCGGCCGGGTCGGGGCGCAGCAGGGCGAGGCCGCGGCCGAGGGCGGCGCCCGCGGTGGCCTCGTCGACGACGCGGGCGGTGGCGCCGCCGCCGACGACGGGCACGACGACGTCGCCGGCCTCCAGGAGGACGGGGTCGTCGTCGCCGGTCTGGGTGCCGGAGGGCGCCGTGCCGGTGAGGACGTCGTGGTCGGTGAGCACGGGTACGCGCGCGGGGGCGCCCGGGGTTCCTCCGGTGGCGGCGGTGCGCAGCGACAGGGCGCCCGCGCGGGCGAGTTCGCCGATCGTGGTCTGCGGCCAGCGCACGGGGGCGGGCGCGGGGGCGCCGGGCTTCGGGGTGAGCTCGGTGGTGAGGCGGAGGGTGTCGGCGAGGTCGGCGCGCACGGTGCGCAGTTCGGCGGCGCCGCCGGTGCCCGCGGCGGGCGGGGGAAGGCGGCGGGCGGGGGTGAGGTCGACCTCGTCGTCGAGCAGTTCGATGACGGGGACGGAGCGGGCGAGTCCGGGGCGTTCGGCCAGCGCGCCGTCGCGGTCGAAGGCGTGCCAGGCGTCGAGGACGACGTCCTGGACGGCGGTCCAGGCCTGCTTCTCGCGCATGTCGCCCTCGGCGGCGGCGGTGGTGTCGACGAGGAGGAGCTCGGGGGCGGCGGGGGCGGCTGCCGTGGGGCGGCGCAGGACCCACAGGTGGAGCGGCACGTTGTTGGGCGGGACGGCGCCGGCGGGCAGGGCGATGACGGCGCGCAGGGCGCCGCGGCGCAGCAGGTCGGCGCGGATGCGGCGGCCCGAGCGGCGGGAGGCGACGGCGGGCGGCATGAGCAGGACGGCGGAGCCGCCGTCCTTGAGTCGGGCCAACGCGTGCTGCACCCAGGCCAGTTCGGACTCGGTGCGGGCGGGCAGGCCGTACTCCCAGCGCGGGTCGTAGGCGAGCTCCTCGTGGCCCCAGCCGCGCTCGTTGAACGGCGGGTGGGCGAGGACGACGTCGGCGCGGACGTCGGCGAGGGCGTCGGCGCGCAGGGTGTCGGCGGCGGCGGTGCGGACGGTGGGGGCGGCGTCGGGGGCCTCGCGGCCGTCGAGCGCGAGGCGCAGGGCGGTGAGTGCGGCGAGTTCGGGGGACGCGTCCTGGCCGTAGAGGCGGCGGGCGGGGCCGGTGCCGTGGCCGCGGGCGGCGTGCAGGAGGGCGCCGGTGCCGCAGGCCGGGTCGAGGACGGTGCCGCCGCCCTCGGGGCCGGTGGGTCCGGCGAGGGCGGCCATCAGTGCGGCGGGGCCCGGCGGGGTCAGCGTGTACTGCCGGGGGTTGGCGTCGAGGTGACGGCCGAGCAGGAAGGCGAAGGCGCGGCGGGCGCCGAGCTCGGTGGCGAGTTCGGCGGTGCCGCGCAGGAGGGGGATCGAGGGGCGCAGGTCGGTGGGGCGCGGGGTGGCGACGGCGCGCTCGGTGGCGTGGCCGAAGCGCGGGGTGAGGACGCCTTCGAGGGAGACGGAGAGCCCCTCGGCGAGGACCTCGTCGTCGGCCGTGGCGCTCAGGGCGAGCCATTCGGTGGGCCGGTCGTGGACGAGGAGGAGGGTGGCACCGGCGTGCAGGAGGGCGGTGACGGGGCCGGCGGGGTGTCCGGCGAGCTGCTGCCAGACGCGCTCGCGCAGGGGGACCTCGGCGAGCTTGCCCTGGGCGCGGAGCCAGTCCTCGACCTCGGCGAGCGCGAAGGAGGGGCTGGTCTCGGTGCCGCCGACGGGCTTGGGGAAGTCGGCGTGGCGGCGCCGCCAGTTGCTGACCGCGGCGCGGCCGACCCCGGCCAGCCGGGCGATCCCGGCGGCCGTCACCTCTGTCGCGTTCTCCTGCACCGGGCTCGCTCCCCTCGTTCGCGCGCGCGGGCCCAGATGCCGCGTACGTGTGGAGCAGACCCTATCTACTTCCACGTAAGAAGCGCATTCACAGCTGTGTTCACGACGAAAACTGTGAACGCGGTTGACTCGGTTCACAAAGAATGGTGTTCTTGACCCAGCCAACCGCCGGACGATCGGAAAGCCGGGGGGAGGTTGGCGTCTCTCATCACGGAGGAACCCATGTCCCAGACCCAGCAGCAGCCCCAGTACCCGCCGTTCCAGCCGCAGCAGCCGCAGCGGGCCGCGCGCAACGGCCTGGGGACGGCCGCGCTGATCCTCGGCATCATCGGCGCCCTGTCCGGGCTGATCCCGATCATGTTCTGGCTGGCCGGCATCCTCGGCGTGATCGCCCTGATCCTGGGCCTGTCGGGCCGCGGCCGGGCCAAGCGCGGCGAGGCGACCAACAAGGGCGTGGCGCTGGCCGGCGCGCTCCTCGGCCTGGTCTCCCTGGGCCTGTCCGTCTTCGGCGCGTACACGACGTTCAAGGCGGTCGACGACGCGGTCGACGAGATCAACAAGTCGGTGTCGGACACCGGGGCCAAGGGCACGGACAAGGCCGGCAAGGACGACAAGGGTTCCGGCGCGAAGGACGAGGCGCCCGCCAAGGGCAAGGCGCTCGACGCCGGCGACTCCGTCATCTACGACGACGACCTGACCATCACGGTGTCGAACGCGGTGACGTGGAACCCGAGCGAGTACGCGGCGGGCCACACCAAGGGCAACCACGCCTACAAGGTGACCGTCACGGTCGAGAACAAGACGAAGGCGAAGTTCGACTCGACCCTGCTGACCGCCGAGGCCCGCGCCGGCAAGGACGGCGTCGACGCGGAGCAGATCTTCGACGACAAGGTCGGCACGGGCTTCAGCGGCTCGATCCTGCCCGGCAAGAAGGCCACGGTCGTCTACGGCTTCGACGCCCCGGCGGACGCGAAGAACCTGACGGTCGAGGTGTCCCCCAGCTTCGAGTACGACGCGACGCACTGGGACCTGAAGCTGTAACCGTCCCGGTCACCCGGGGGGGGAGGGTGCGGCGCGTGCTCGCTCGGAGCGCGCGCCGCACCCATGTTGCGTACCGGACACTCAGAGCGTGTGCCGCACCCACACGTTGGGCTCGACGTACACGGCGTATCCCCGCTCCGGTTCACAGTGCACGGGCACCAGCGCCCCCGGCACCTCGACCGGACCCGCCGCGTCGAACGGCAGCCCGGTCCACGCCCGCCACTCGTCGGTCGACGCGGACACGGTCATCGAGGCGGGCGCCACCTTCACGACCGTCCCGCCCGCGCGCACATGGACCCGCAGCCACGGATCGTGCGGCAGCCCGTCCGACTCCCGCACCCGGTACGCGTACTCGCTCATCGGCGCCGCCGGTTCCCGGTGCTTGGCACTCGGCCGCACCGGGGCGACGACCTCACCGAACCCCTTGGCCCGCGCGTTCTCCCGCATGGCCCCGAGCATGACCCCGGACAGCCCGCGCCCCTGCGCCTCGGGCACCACACTGATCTCGATGGCGCTCACGGTGTCGGCCACGACCCCGTGCCGCAGATCGGCGAACGCCCACTGCAGCACCCGGTCCCAGCCCCGGTCCGGCAGCTCACCGCCGCGCCCCGCGCCGCGCAGCGCGAACGGCACACTGAACCCCTTGGCCACCACGGCCCCCGCCGGATCCGTCGCCACGAGCACGAACTCGGGCAGCTCCGCCGCGATCCGCCCCATGAACGACCACGCGACGGCGTCGTGCTGCACGTACACCGGCCAGGTGTCGGCCATCGCCCACATCGCGTCGAGCAGCTCCGGCCGCTCGGCGAGCGTCGTGATCGTGAGATCGTCCTGGGCGGTCATGGTCGTACGTCCTTCGGCGACAGCGGCACCCGGCGGTCGGATGACCGCCCGAAGGTAGCCGCCCCCGAACCTCCCGGCGAACCCTTTTTCCGCTCACTAGTTTCGGCGATGCGCCCCGGAAACCGGCGAGTACGCTGAAATCGACGCGCCAGACCGCGACGCCGGGCCTGACCGCTTGACCCTGCCCCTGGCGTCAGGGTCGGACGATCCCGCCATGACCACCGAGAACCCCGAAGCCATCCGCACCGTCGTCGTCACCGGTGGCGGCACCGGCATCGGCCGGGCCACCGCCCACGCCTTCGCCGATGCCGGCTGCCGCGTCGTCGTCGTGGGCCGCAGGCCCGGTCCGCTCGCCGAGACAGCCGCGTACGCCCCGGACCGGATCGAGCCGCTGGCCGCGGACCTCACGTCCGAGGACGGCCCTGCGGACGTCGTGACGGCGGCCGCCGGCCCGAGCGGCCGGATCGACGTCCTCGTGAACAACGCGGGGGTCACCAACTCCGAGTCGCTGGAGTCCTATTCGCGCGACTCCGCACACGACCTGCTCGGAACCAACCTCGTCGCCCCCACCCTGCTCACCCAGGCCGCGCTGCCCGCCCTGACCACGGCCGGCGGTGTCGTCGTCAACGTCACGACCGCCATCGGCCAACGTGGCTGGCCCGGCAACTCCCTCTACGCCGCCGGAAAAGCAGCCCTCGACTCGCTCACCCGGAGCTGGGCGGTACAGCTCGCGCCGCGCGGCGTACGGGTCGTGGCGGTCGCCCCGGGCGCGATCGAGACACCCATCGCCGACCACTCCGCGTTCACACCGGCCGAGCGGGCCGCGATCCGCGCGTGGCAACTGGCGCACACCCCCTTGGGCCGCGTCGGCCGCCCCGAGGAAGTGGCCGGCACGATCGTCCATCTCGCCTCGCCGGACGCCTCGTTCGTCACGGGCGTGATCGTCCCGGTGGACGGCGGCGCCGTCGTGGCCTGACGATGCGGGGATGAGCACGACGCACGCACTGCGCATCGGGGAACTCGCGACGGCCACGGGCACCACGGTCCGCGCGCTGCGCCACTACGAGCAGGCGGGTCTGCTCACGTCCGAGCGCGCGGCCAACGGATACCGGTGGTTCGCCGCCTCGGCCGTCACCCGCGTCGCGAACATCCGCCTGTTCCTGGACGCCGGCCTGACCGTCGAAGACGTGCGGGTCTTCCTGCCGTGCCTGGACGGCGACCTGCGGGCGCAGGAGCCCTCGGCGGGCTTCCTGCGCATCGCCCGCGCCCGGCTCGACGTGATCGACCGCCGGATCGCCGCACAGACCGCTGTCCGCGACCGCCTGGCCGAAGCCCTGCGGACCGCGGAACCCTCCGGCTAGGGCCTTTCTTTCGGATCAGGCTGGATCAGGGAGCGGGGCGTGGTGCGTGCAGCTGCAAGGCGGAGGAGGGCGACAACGCGATGGGGGTCCCCCCTGCTCGAGCGAAGCCGAGAGCTTGGGGGAGTTGGCAACCGACGACAACGCCGCAGATGCGCGTGCCACGCCCCGCGAGCCCAGCCGGATCCGAAAGAAAGGCCCTAGTCCCTCACGACCCCAGGATCGTCGTCAGGAACTCCCCCACCCACGCGAGCAGTTCGCGCCCGACCAGCGGCTTGCCGCCGACCTTGGCCGTCTTGGGGCGCGGGACCAGGATCTGGTGGGTGGCCGGTTTGATGACCGTACCGGGGTAGAGACGCTTGAGGCGGAGTTCCTGGGACTCGCGGAGTTCGACCGGGGCGAAGCGGATGTTGGTGCCCTGGAGGACGATCTCGCCGACGCCGCAGGCGCGGGAGAGCATGCGCAGGCCGGCGACGAGCAGGAGGTTCTCGACGGGCTCGGGGAGCTTGCCGTAGCGGTCGGTGAGTTCCTCGCGGACCTGGCGGACGTCGTCCTCCGTGTTCGCCGAGGCGATCGAGCGGTAGGCCTGGAGGCGCAGGCGCTCGCCGGGGGCGTAGTCGTGCGGGACGTGCGCGTCGACCGGGAGCTCGATCTTGACCTCCAGCGGCGGCTCCTCCTCGACGCCGCCCTCCAGCGAGGCGCGGTAGTCGGCGACGGCTTCGCCGACCATGCGGACGTAGAGGTCGAAGCCGACGCCCGCGATGTGGCCGGACTGCTCGCCGCCCAGCAGGTTGCCCGCGCCGCGGATCTCCAGGTCCTTCATCGCCACGTACATGCCCGCGCCCATCTCCGTGTGCTGGGCGATCGTGGCGAGGCGCTCGTGGGCGGTCTCGGTGAGGGGCTTCTCCGGCGGGTAGAGGAAGTAGGCGTAGCCGCGTTCGCGGCCTCGGCCGACGCGGCCGCGCAGCTGGTGGAGCTGGGAGAGGCCGAAGTTGTCGCCGCGCTCGACGATGAGCGTGTTGGCGTTGGAGATGTCGATGCCGGACTCGACGATCGTCGTCGAGACGAGGACGTCGAACTTCTTCTCCCAGAAGTCCACGACGACCTGCTCCAGGGCCTGTTCGGACATCTGGCCGTGGGCCGTCGCGATGCGCGCCTCGGGCACGATCTCGCGCAGGCGGGCGGCGGCGCGGTCGATCGACTCGACGCGGTTGTGGATGTAGAAGACCTGGCCCTCGCGCAGCAGTTCGCGGCGCACGGCCGCGCCGATCTGCTTCTCCTCGTAGGGGCCGACGAAGGTGAGGACCGGGTGGCGCTCCTCGGGCGGGGTCGTGATCGTGGACATCTCGCGGATGCCGGTGACCGCCATCTCCAGGGTGCGGGGGATCGGCGTCGCGGACATCGTCAGGACGTCGACGTTCGCGCGGAGCTTCTTCAGCTGCTCCTTGTGCTCGACGCCGAAGCGCTGCTCCTCGTCGACGATGACGAGGCCCAGGTCCTTGAACTTCGTCTCGGAGGAGAAGAGGCGGTGGGTGCCGATGACGACGTCGACGGAGCCTTCGCGCAGGCCCTCCATAGTCGCCTTCGACTCGGTCTCGGTCTGGAAGCGGCTGAGCGCCTTCACGTTCACGGGGAACTGGGCGTAGCGCTCGGAGAACGTGCCGAAGTGCTGCTGGACGAGGAGGGTCGTGGGGACGAGGACGGCGACCTGCTTGCCGTCCTGGACCGCCTTGAACGCGGCGCGGACCGCGATCTCCGTCTTGCCGTAGCCGACGTCGCCGCAGATCAGGCGGTCCATCGGGACCGTCTTCTCCATGTCGTCCTTGACCTCGGCGATCGTGGTCAGCTGGTCGGGCGTCTCCGCGTACGGGAACGCGTCCTCCAGCTCCCGCTGCCACGGCGTGTCCGCGCCGAAGGCGTGCCCGGGGGCCGCCATGCGGGCCGAGTACAGCTTGATGAGGTCGGCGGCGATCTCCTTGACGGCCTTCTTGGCGCGCGCCTTCGTCTTCGTCCAGTCGGCGCCGCCGAGCCGGTGCAGCGTCGGGGCCTCGCCGCCGACGTACTTGGTGATCTGCTCCAGCTGGTCGGTCGGGATGTAGAGGCGGTCGCCGGGCTGGCCGCGCTTGGCGGGGGCGTACTCGACGACGAGGTACTCGCGGGTCGCGCCCTGCACCGTGCGCTGGACCATCTCGATGTAGCGGCCGACGCCGTGCTGCTCGTGCACGATGTAGTCGCCGGACTCGAGGGTGAGCGGGTCGATGGTCTTGCGGCGCCGGGCCGGCATCCGCTGGCCGTCCTTGCCGGCGGCGCGCTGCCCGGTCAGGTCGGTCTCGGTGAGGACGGCGACCTTCAGCTCGGGGTGCACGAATCCGTACTCGAGGCTGCCGCAGGCCACCTGGACGACGGACGGGGCGAGCGCGGTGAGGTCCTTGTCGAGGCGGGCCGGGACGCCCTCGCCGCCGAGGACCTCGACGGTGCGGGTCGCGGGGCCGTGCGCCTCGGTGACGAACACGGTGCGCCAGCCGTCGGAGAGCCAGCCCTTGGTGTCGGCCAGCGCCTTCGCCGTGTCCCCGCGGTACGTCTCCGGGGCGTGCAGGCCGAGCTGCAGCGTGTCCGCGTCGGCGGCCGAGGCGTCGGCGGCGAACGGCGACACCGACCACCACATCATGCCGAGCTCACGGGCCCGGTCGCGGACGTCGGCGATGGAGCGCAGCGAGGCCGCGCCCACGTCGATCGGGGCGTCGCCGCCGGTCGCGGAGGCGGCCCAGGACGCCTGGAGGAACTCCTGCGAGGTCGCCACCAGGTCGGCGGCGCGGGTGCGGACCCGCTCGGGGTCGCAGACGACGGCCATCGCGTCCTTGGGCAGGACGTCGATCAGCAGCTCCATGTCCTCGACGAGGACGGGGGCGAGGGACTCCATGCCCTCGACGGCGATGCCCTCGGCGATCTTGCCGAGGAGTTCGCCCAGCTCCGGGTGCTGCTCGGCGAGTTCGGCGGCCCGGGCCCGCACGTCGGCGGTGAGCAGCAGTTCGCGGCAGGGCGGGGCCCACAGGCCGTGCTCGGCGATCTCCAGGGAGCGCTGGTCGGCGACCTTGAAGTAGCGGATCTCCTCGACGTCGTCGCCCCAGAACTCGACGCGGAGGGGGTGCTCCTCGGTCGGCGGGAACACGTCGAGGATGCCGCCGCGGACCGCGAACTCACCACGCTTCTCGACGAGTTCGACGCGCGCGTACGCGGCGGCGGCGAGCGCCTCGACCGTCGCGTTCAGGTCGGCGCTCTGTCCGGTGCGCAGGGCGACGGGCTCCAGGTCGCCGAGGCCCTTGACCTGCGGCTGGAGCACGGAGCGGATGGGGGCGACGACGACGGAGACCGGCCCGGTCTCGGGGTCGTCGGTGCTCGGGTGGGTGAGCCGGCGCAGCACGGCCAGGCGCCGGCCGACGGTGTCGCTGCGCGGGCTGAGCCGCTCGTGCGGCAGCGTCTCCCAGGACGGGTACTCGGCGACCGTGTCGGGCGGCAGCAGCGAGCGCAGCGCGGCCGCGAGGTCCTCGGCCTCGCGGCCGGTGGCGGTCACGGCGAGGACGGGGCGCCCCGCCTCGCGGGCCAGCGCGGCCACCGCGAAGGGGCGGGACGCGGGCGGGCCCACGAGGTCGACGTGCATGCGGTTGCCGTCACCGGCGGCCTTCACCGCTTCGGCGAGGGCCGCGTCCTTGACGACGGCATCGAGCAGTCCGTGCAGGCTCATGGGGGCGCTTGGCCTTTCCGGTTCCGGGGGCGCGCGGGCGCAACGCGAAGGACCCGACACGTGGGACGGGCCGGGGGGTCTCCAGCGTACGTCGCCGGGAGGACTGTCGCCCGAACGAGGGACTGCACCGAAGATGCGGGAAGAGTACAGTTTCGTACATGAGTGAGACGCTGCCCATCACCGAGGCCCGTGCCAAGTTCGGCTCCCTGGTCCGCCGTACGGCACACGCGCGCGAGCGCATCACGATCACGGATCACGGTCAGCCCGCGACGGTGTTCATAAACCCCAACGAGTTGGCGGAGCTGGAGGAACGGGTGCTGGAGCTGGAGGAGCAGCTGGCCGTCTCCCGGTACCGGTCCGAGAAGGAAGCCGGCACTTTCGTCGGCGTACCGCACGACGAGGTCGGAAAGCTCCTGGGACTGGAGGGCGAGTGAGCTACCGCATCCTCTGGCACGAGCGGGCGACCAGCGCCGCGGTGCGCTTCCTCAAGGAAGACCCTGACGGGTTACGTCAGGTCTACGCGGCAGCGGATCTGCTCGCCGAGGATCCCCGCCCGAGAGGGACCACGGCCTATGGCTCTCCCGAGCTCCGTCGCATGCACGTCGGGCGCTACCGCCTCCTCTACGAGATCGACAACGGCACCATCACGGTCGTCGTTCTGAACATCGGGCGCATTCCCTGAGCACGACGAGAGGCCCGGCATCAGCCGGGCCGCTCGGCGTGCTGACTTTTCGAACTAAGACGTAGCGATCGCGGTGATTGAGTTCATTGGGGCGGCCCC
>NZ_JBHYTK010000192.1:0-13131 GCF_042749255.1 Streptomyces sp. NPDC059524
CGTCGTTCGTCCATGCCGCCACGCTAAGCGCCGGGCCCCTCGCCAGGCGTCAGCCAGGCGTGGCGATCACACATACTCCCCGCGGAGTACGCGCCGCCGGCGCGGCGGGCCGGCCCGCCGTCGTGCGGCGCCGGGTCTTCCGTCGCACGTCACGGTCACGAGCTGACCGCGTCGCCCTCCTGCCGGTCGAGCCGGGACAGGACGCGTCCCGCGACGGGGTGCGTGCGCACGATCTCGGCGAGCGAGGACGAGCCGCGGACGATCTTCGCGAAGGCGTGCCAGGCGGGGCGGAAGCCGGTGATCGCGGTGTGGATCAGTCCGGGGCGCCGGGCGAACACGGTCAGCATGCGCCGGCCGACGGCCATCTCGACGCCGAGCCCGGCCTTGATCGCGAAGGCGTAGTTGAGCGCCTGCCGCCGCGCGTCCACCGCGTCGTGCGCCTCGGCGACCCGCACCGCCCACTCCCCCGCGAGCCGCCCCGAGCGCAGCGCGAACGAGATGCCCTCGCGGGTCCACGGCTCCAGCAGTCCGGCCGCGTCACCGCAGACCAGGACCCGGCCGCGGGAGAGCGGGGAGTCGTCGGCGCGGCAGCGGGTCAGGTGCCCGGACGAGATGGCGGGCTCGAAGCCGGCGAGGCCGAGCCGCCCGATGAAGTCCTCCAAGTACCGCTTGGTGGCGGCGCCTTCACCGCGGGCCGAGATCACGCCGACGGTGAGCGTGTCGCCCTTGGGGAAGACCCAGCCGTAACTGCCGGGGATCGGGCCCCAGTCGATGAGGACGCGCCCGCGCCAGTCCTCGGCGACCGTCTCGGGCACCGGGATCTCCGCCTCCAGGCCGAGGTCCACCTGGTCGAGCTTGACCCCGACGTGCGCTCCTATGCGGCTGGCGCTGCCGTCCGCGCCGACGACGGCCCTCGCCAGGACCGTCTCGCCGTCCTGCAGCACGACCGCGACGGTGCGCCGGTCGGGGACGGCCGAACCGTGCTGCTCGACCCGGGACACGGTGACGCCCGTGCGCAGCTCGGCCCCGGCCTTCTGGGCGTGCTCGACGAGCTGCGCGTCGAACTCCGGGCGGTTGATCAGCCCGAACAGCATGCTGCGCGAGCGCCGCGTGCGCGTGTACTTGCCGTTGAGCGAGAACGTGACCGCGTCGATCCGGTCCTTGAACGGCAGCTCGAAGCCCGGCGGCAGCGAGTCGCGCGAGGGGCCGATGATGCCGCCGCCGCACGTCTTGTACCGCGGGAGCTCGGCCTTCTCCAGGAGCAGCACCCGGCGGCCGGCGACCGCGGCCGCGTACGCGGCGGACGCACCGGCGGGGCCCGCGCCCACCACCACGACGTCCCACACGCTCAGGTCCCGCTCGTCGCCCGTCTCATTGCCGTCCGCCGGGTTCTCGCTGCTCACGATGGTCTACTGCTCCCGAATCGCCACTGATGGGACTGCCTGCCGCCTTGCTCCCCCGCATCCTACGACCGGCTCCGCGCCGACCCGCTGTGGGAGGATCATCGGCACACCCTGCACAACGTCGCACCCACGAGGAGCGTGCCCATGTCGCCGCATCCGATCGCCGAGACCGTCGCCTCACTGCTGCCCCGCGCCAAGGCGGAGCTGACAGAACTGGTGGCCTTCAAGTCGGTGGCGGACTTCGACCAGTACCCGAAGAGCGAGAGCGAGGGCGCCGCGAACTGGGTCGCCGACGCGCTGCGCGCCGAGGGCTTCCAGGACGTCGCGCTCCTCGACACCCCGGACGGCACCCAGTCCGTGTACGGCTACCTGCCCGGTCCCGCGGGCGCCCCGACCGTGCTCCTGTACGCGCACTACGACGTGCAGCCGCCGCTGGACGAGAGCGCGTGGGCCACGCCCCCGTTCGAGCTGACCGAGCGCGAGGACGGCCGCTGGTACGGGCGCGGCTCGGCCGACTGCAAGGGCGGTGTGCTGCTGCACCTGCTCGCCCTGCGCGCACTGAAGGCGAACGGCGGCGTCCCGGTCGGCGTCAAGGTCATCGCCGAGGGCTCGGAGGAGATGGGCACGGGCGGCCTGGAGCGCTACGCGGAGCAGCACCCGGACCTGCTCACGGCCGACACCATCGTCATCGGCGACGCGGGCAACTTCCGGGTCGGCCTGCCGACGGCGACCTCGACGCTGCGCGGCATGACGCTGGTGCGGGTCCAGGTCGACACCCTGGAGGGCAATCTGCACTCCGGTCAGTTCGGCGGGGCCGCGCCCGACGCGCTCGCCGCGCTGATCCGCGTACTGGACTCGCTGCGCGACGAGGACGGTTCGACCGTCGTCGACGGGCTGCCGGGCGGCGCGCAGTGGGACGGGCTGCAGTACGACGAGGAGAGCTTCCGCAAGGACGCGAAGGTGCTCGACGGGGTCGAGCTGATCGGTTCCGGCACGGTCGCCGACCGGATCTGGGCGCGGCCCGCGGTGACCGTCCTCGGCATCGACTGCCCGCCGGTGGTCGGCGCGACGCCGTCCGTGCAGGCCGGCGCCCGTGCGCTGATCAGCCTGCGGGTGCCGCCGGGCCAGGACGCCGCCGAGGCGACCAAGCTGCTGGCCGGGCACATCGAGGCGCACACCCCGTGGGGCGCCCGGGTGAGCGTGGAGCAGGTCGGCCAGGGCCAGGCGTTCCGCGCGAACACGAAGAGCCCGGCGTACGCGGCGATGGCCGAGGCCATGGCGGAGGCGTACGACGGTCAGGAGATGCAGTTCGCCGGCCAGGGCGGCTCGATCCCGCT
This sequence comes from Streptomyces sp. NPDC059524, assembly GCF_042749255.1. Taxonomy (NCBI): domain Bacteria; kingdom Bacillati; phylum Actinomycetota; class Actinomycetes; order Kitasatosporales; family Streptomycetaceae; genus Streptomyces; species Streptomyces sp. NPDC059524. Next base: position 2,741 of record NZ_JBHYTK010000192.1, read on the forward strand.
GTGTAACACGCTGGCCTCGCTCTACCCCGAGGCGGAGATCCTGCTCATCGGGCTCAGCGAGCCGGAGGCGCAGATCCACGCGGTGAACGAGAGCGTGTCGCCGGACGAGCTCAAGCGGCTCTCGGTGGCGGAGGCGCTGTTCCTCCAGAAGTACGCGGCTGCCGCCAACTGACGCGTTCCCGAGGGCCGCTCCTCTCTGCTCCCGGCAGAGACGGGCGGCCCTCGGCCCGTTCCGCGCCTACGGTCACGGCATGAAGCCCTACCCCCTGACCGAGATCCGCGACCTCACCCCGCGCCTGCGCCTCCTGCGCTTCCCCGTCGGCCAGGCCTACCTCTGGCGGGACGGCTCCGAGCTGACCCTGATCGACGCGGGCGCGTACGGCGCGGGCGGGCCGATCGCCGACGCCGTACGGGACTGGGGGCACGCCCCGCAGGACGTGCGCCGCATCGTCCTCACCCACTTCCACGAGGACCACGCGGGCGGAGCCGTCGAGTTCGCCCGTATCAGCGGCGCCGAGATCCTCGCCCACCACCTCGACGCCCCGTACATCCGCGGCGAACGCCCCGGCCCCGACCCGGTCTTCGAGGACTGGGAGCGCCCGATCCACGCGGCGGCCCTGGCGGCCCTCCCGGCCCCGCCCGCGCACCCCGAACTCCCGTCCTCGGTGCGGGAACTGAAGGACGGCGAGCTCCTCGACGGCATCGGCGGCGGCGCGGTGGTGGTCCCGGCGCCGGGCCACACGGAGGGCTCGATCGCCCTTCATCTCCCGCACCACGGCGTCCTGTTCACCGGCGACGCGATCGCCGCGTCCCCCGTGGACTCCCAGATCGTCCTCGGTGTCTTCAACCAGAACCGCCCCCGGGCCGTCGGCTCCTTCCACCACCTGGCGTCCCTGGACCCGGACCTGGCCTGCTTCGGCCACGGGGACCCGCTGACGAGCGACGCGGGCGCGGCACTGCGCGCATCAGCGGCAACCTACGACCTCCCGACCTGAGGGCCGACCCCCTGGGGGACGCGCGGCGAAGCACATGCCTCCGGGGGCGCACCAAAGGGGAGTGGACGCGGCGAAGCGCACGTCTCCAGGGGCACACCAAGGGAGGAGGCGCGGCGAAGCCGCATGCCTCCAGGGGCGCGGGGAACTGCGCGACCAGCCACGACGCACCGCAAGCCGACAACGCACCGCACAACTACTGCGAGTTCCCCGCACCACGCCCCAGGTCACCCCAAGGGCACCCCCGCTTCCAGATAGTGCGCGGCCCCGCGCTCCCGCGCCCTGAGCGCCCACCGCAACCGCTCGAACCGCACGGGCGGCAGCAACCCCGCCGCCTCCTCCTCCGTGACGAAGCGCCAGGCCCGCAACTCCGGCCCCGGCAGGACGACTTCGACCCCGTCCGCCAGCCGCCCCCCGTCGAACAGCATCCGCAGCCCCCCGTACGCCGGAGGCACGGGCCGCTCCCAGTCGACGACCAACAGGCCGGGGGCGTCGGCGAGTTGTATCCCGGTCTCCTCGGCGACCTCCCGCATCCCGGCCCGCGCCGGCGCCTCCCCCGGTTCGACGACGCCGCCGGGGAACTCCCAGCCCGGCTTGTAGGTCGGGTCGACGAGCAGCACCCGGTCCTCGGCGTCGAAGAGGAGCACACCGGCGGCGACGGTCTCGGCGGTCGGTTCGGGTGTCTGCACGATGTCGCAGGGCGCCGCTTCCCCCGTACGGACGGCGGCGGCGATCCGTATCGCGGTCTCGCGCGGGGTCAGGGCGCCGTTGTCGACCGGGTAGGCGTCGGCGGCGAGCCAGGTCGTGAACGCGGCGCGGTACGGCTCGATGTCCGCCGGGGCCTCGCCGGCGGGGTCTCGCTCGCGCAGGATCGTTTCCCCTGGGGCGAGGAGCACATGGCAGACCGGGATGCGGCGGGCGGCGAGCCCTCCGAAGATCTCGTCGCGGTACTCCTGGCGCAGCAGCGCCAGCGGCACCACGAGCACCCCGCCCAGCTCGGCGTGGAGGGCGGCGGCGGTGTCGACCACGAGGCGTCGCCAGATACGCAGGTCCTGCCGGTCGCTGACTTCCGCGAGCCGCTTGGGCGGCAGCAGGCGCTCCAGTTCGGCGTCGATCACCTCGGGGTCGAAGAGCGTGCAGTTCGGGATCAGATCGATCAGCTCCCGGGCGGCGGTGGTCTTGCCCGCACGAGACGCGCCGTTGACCCAGACGATCACGGTTCCCCCTCTTCGTCGGCCCCCAGAGGCTTGCCCGCAACACCCTGCCACGGAAACCAGGCACTGATGAGGGGTCGGACACGCCCCCGCCGGTCAACCCGCCACCATGCGATTCACTCCATCAAGTGACGAGTCCGTGCGGGAATTCGAGACCTCGGGGCAACGCGGGGGCCCGGCCGTTACCGTGACCGCGCAGACGCCCCAGCCCCCGGCGTCCGCGTGTACGTCCGCATACCGAGATTCCGTGACCACACCCTCGGCTCCCCTCCCGGAGCCGGACAGGTGCCCGAACCCGGGGGGACCCATGCGACAGGGCCACCGCGCAGACCACCTCACCCTCACCCGTTCCGCCGCCGACCCCGGCCCGCCGCCCGTGGTCCGCGAGACCGGCGACAGCGTCGTGGTCGAGCTCGACGGGGAGATCGACATCCTCGCGCTCCAGCGGATGACGCCGCTCCTGGACACCGTCGCGGCGGGCCCGTACCGGGTCGTGGCCGTGGACCTGACCGCCACGACCTTCCTCGACTGCTCCGGCCTGACCCTCCTGGTCCGCGCCAGCCGCCGCACCCGCGCCCGCGGCGCCCGCACGACGGTGGTCTGCCGCCACCCTCTGACCCTGCGCATCATCGACGTGGCCGGACTGACCGAGACCCTGACCCCGGTGCCCACCCTCCACGAAGCCCTCCGCTGAGCATCCGGGGGCGTCCGTCGGCCGCGCCGCACGAGGCGTCCGCGCACCGACGGGGCCTCGGGCGCCTCACGTGTCGCCCTCCGCCCGCGCTTCCCCACCCGTCCCGTCCGATTGCCGATGCTGTGGCGTCCGCGGGCAGCCCGCACGCTCGGTACATGAGCGATTCCGACGAGAAGCTCCGCCGGTTGCGGACGGCCCCCGAATTGCCCTGCCCGGCCTGCGGACTCCCGCAGGAGGAGGCGCGGACGCCGGAACACGACCTCGTCCGCCTCGAGCCGGCCCTGCGCGTCCCCGCCCATGTGGTGCCCGCCGAGCGCCGGTGGATCGAACTGTCCGACGGCCGGGTGACCGTCTACGGCGTCTGCCCCGTGGACGGCGCGCAGCAGTGTCGCATCGAGCACGTGCTGGTCTGTCCCGACCAGGACCTGCCTGACCTCTGGCCGTGGTTGACGGTGGTGCGGGAAGAGACGCGTCGCCGCGCCGAGCGGCGACGGGCGACACCCGAGCTGCCCGAGGCGGGCTGACGCCGCGCCGCCTACTTCACCGAACCGACCCAGTGCTTCCCGTCCTTCAGGAACTCGGGCACGACCTCGACATCGACCTTCTTCAGCTTGTTCCGCGGGATGTCGAACGCGAAGTCGGCCGTGCCGTTGGAGCCCGGCGAGACGCTTCCCGTGATGCCGCCGCCCAGGTCCCCGTCGAAGATCTGCGTGCAGACGTCGCCGTCCGGGCCCGCCTTCACGTTCACCGTCATCAGCGCGCCCTGGAAGGCCTCGTCCGATCCGTTGTGCACCGTGATCCGCCACTTCACGGCCCGGTTCCCGGTCGTGTGCCCGATCGAGTAGGGGCTCGGCGTGAACTTCACGGGTTTGGAGACGGTGACCGACAGGCCTCCCGACCACTTCTTCGTCTTCCCCCAGGCGTCCGTGCTCGCCGAGGGCGACGCCGCAGCCACCGCCACCCCGGCGCTGGAGGCCAGGAGGCACGCAGTCATCGCGGCGGCGATCAAGAGACGCGCCGTCGCGGATACGCGTATGCCGTTCATGAATCCATGATCCTCCGGGCCCCGGACACGGTCGACCGGAGTGGAACGGGGGCCGCACCTACTCGGGCAGAGGCCGGTCGGCGATCACGTTCTTCATGACCAGGGTGGAGGTCAGGCGCTGGACTCCGGGGAGTCGCGCCAGCTGTTCGTCGTAGAGCTGCTGGAAGGCTGCGAGGTCGCTGGTGGCCACGCGCAGGAGGTAGTCCGGCTCGCCGAAGAGGCGTTGCGCCTGGAGGACGTGCGGGACGGCGGTGACCGCCTCTTCGAAGGCCGTCACCGTGTCCGGGGTCTCCCAGCGCAGGGTCGCGAAGACCAGCGCCTCGAAGTTCAGGCCGACGGCCGCCGGGTCGACGACCGCGCGGTAGCCGCGGATCGCGCCCTCTCGTTCGAGGTCGCGCAGTCGGCGGTGGCAGGGGGAGACGCTGAGCTGCACCCGGGCGGCCAGCTCGGTGATCGTCAGACGGCCGTCGAACTGCAGCTCAGCAAGAATTTTCCGATCCAAGGCGTCCATGGCGAATATTCTCCCCCGGACAGCGCCGTAGCGGGGTAAGGATGCAAACACCTTCGGGCGCATTCGACCTAGCCTTCCCTCCAGAGCAACAATGCGAGAGGGAACGATCGATGGACACGACGACGCTGGCGGCCTTCCTGATGGTGGACCTGCTGCTGGTGTTCACTCCGGGCGCGGACTGGGCCTACGCGATCTCCGCCGGACTGCGGGGGCGTTCCGTCGTCCCGGCGGTGGCCGGACTGATCGCCGGTCACGCGGTCTACGCCCTCGTAGCCGTCGCCGGCCTGGCGGTCGTCGTGGCGAGCTACCCGGCCGCGCTCACGGCACTGACCGTCGCGGGCGCCGGCTATCTGCTGTGGCTGGGCTGGGGCGTGCTGCGGCAGCCGGCCGTGCCGGCGGCAGCCGCAGAGGGCCCCGACACGTCCCGGCTGCAAGCCATGATCAAGGGGGCGGGGACCAGCGGCCTGAACCCGAAGGCCCTGCTGCTGTACTTCTCCCTGTTCCCCCAGTTCATCGACCCCGCCACGGGCTGGCCGGCCGCCGCGCAGACGGGCCTGCTGAGCACCGTGCACCTCATGGCGTGCGCGGTCGTCTATCTGGCCGTCGGCGTCCTGGCCCGCACGGTCCTCAGCACCCGCCCCTCGGCCGCCCGCCTCGTCACCCGCGTCAGCGGCGCCATGATGATCGCCATCGGCGCCCTGCTCCTGGTGGAGCGCCTCGTCGGCTGAGGCCCGGGCAGCCTGCTGCGCGCGTGCGGCCCGGTGCCCGTCGACGGCCGTCAATCCGCCCGCAGGAACCCCGAGTTGGCCGCCTGGCCCAGGAACCTCAGGCGGGTGTCGCCCGCCATGTGCTTCTCGAACGCCTCCTTGATGCCCGGCCACTTGGCGTGGCCGAAGTCGTCGAGGACGACGATGGCGCCCGGTGCCGCGATCTCCTCGACCCAGGCCAGGTCCGCCGCCACGCCCGGTGCCGAGTGGTCGCCGTCGACGATGATCACGCCGTAGGCGCGGTCGGCGACGGCGGCGCGGACGTCCGGGTCGCCGGAGAAGCCGCGCTGGATGCGGGCCGCGGCGCCCGCCTCGCCGGCGAGGGCGAGGTTGGTGCGGACGGCGGCGCCCCGCACGGGGGTGCCCGTCGGGTCGGCGCCCTCGGTGGTGCCCGGCTGGAGCTGCAGTCCGGCGAGCGGATCGACGATCGTCAGGCGCGGATCGCGTCCCGCGCGCTCCAGCATCCGGATCATGGCCGCGCCGAACATCCCGTAGAGCGTGCCGATCTCGAGGACGTCGTCGTTCGGCGGGTCGAGCAGCGGGACGGCGGAGAGCTTGCCGCAGATGTTCATGGTGCCGCCGGCGATGCGGCCGACGCCGAGGGACTCCAGGGCGATGAGGAGGCGGAACGACTGGGCGACATTGCGTTCCGCGCCCGCGCGGTCGCCGGTCAGCTGCTCCAACTCCCCGACGAGGCGGTCGAGATGGACCTGGGCGGGGAGCCGGGACGGTCCGCGTCCCGTGCCGTCGAGCAGAAGCTCCAGAGGCCGCTGGCGATGGCGCAGAGGTGCGACGCGGCGTTCGACGCGCTGGTCGATCCGCTGGTCGATGAGGTCGACGACCGGGCGCAGGGCCCGTCGGGCGGTCTTGCCGGAAAGTAGCGCTCGCATGGTTCGGTGACCCTCACGGGTAGACGACGTGACGGCGTACATGGGGGTAAGGGGGTGGGGGACGAGCGCTGTGGGGGCGCCGCGTTCCAGCGACCGTAGGGGAACAGGAGCACGCACTTCAAGCACGGCGTCAGAAGCCCGCGATGCCCGGAAATCACGTACGAATTCCGGGCGAAGGGCAGGTGAACGGCGGTGTGCGGAACACCGGCGGGCGTGGCGTCACACGGCCTGCGGGTGCGCCTCGCCCGCGCGTGCACCCATGCGCAGTGCCGCGGCCGCCGCCCCGACGAGCCCCGCGTCGGTCCCCGTGGACGCGGGGGCCACCTCGAGGCGCTGGACGAAGGAGAGCGTGGCGTAGTCGCGCAGGGCGCGGCGCAGCGGCGCGAAGAGGACCTCGCCCGCCTTCGCCACTCCCCCGCCGATGACGGCGATGTCGATCTCGACGAGCGTCGCGGTGGCGGCGATGCCGGCGGCCAGGGCCTGGGCCGCGCGCTCGAAGGAGACGACGGCCGCCCGGTCGCCCGCCCGGGCGGCGCGGGCCACCGCCGCGGCGGACGCGTCGCCGTCGGGCCCCGGGCGCCAGCCGTCGGAGAGGGCACGCCGCGCGATGTTCGGACCGCTCGCGATGCGCTCGACGCAGCCGCGGGCGCCGCAGGGGCAGAGGTCGCCGTCGAGATCGACGCTGATGTGGCCGATGTGGCCCGCGTTGCCCGTCGGGCCGGGGTGCAGCTGTCCGCCCAGGATCAGGCCGCCGCCGACGCCGGTGGAGACCACCATGCACAGCGCGTTGTCGTGACCGCGCGCGGCGCCCTGCCAGTGCTCGGCGGCCGTCATCGCCACGCCGTCGCCGACGAGCTCGACGGGCAGGCCGCCGACGTGGGACCGCACGCGGGAGACGAGCGGGAAGCCGCGCCAGCCGGGCACGTTGACCGGGCTGACCGTGCCCCCGAGGCGGTCCACGGGTCCCGCGCTGCCGATGCCCACGGCGCGGGCGCCGGACCACAGCGGGGAGGCCGCGAGCTCGTCGAGCACCGCCTCGACCGCGCCCATCACCGTGTCGCCGTCCTCCTGCGCGGGCGTCGGCCGCTGCGCCCGCAGCAGAATGCGGCCCCGGTCGTCCACCAGGGCGCCGGCGATCTTGGTGCCGCCGATGTCCAGCGCGGCGACGAGGTCCATGTGCATCGGTGTCGGATCCCCCTGGGGAAGGCCGGGAAAAGGCAGGTCGAGGAGGCAACTGTAAGGAAGCCTGAGCATGCGGTCGACAGTCTCCCCCGAGCCTGACAACGTTGTCCAGGGCCTATGCTCGACGCCACACCGGCATACCGCATCATGAACACCTGACGAACGGCCGTCGCCCCGCCTCCGAGTGCGGTCGCCTCGACCGGTCGCACGGCCGCGACGACAGGACAGGACAGCGCACAGTGGACCGTACCGCCCGCCGCACCGAGAGCCGCTACGGCAACCGCCCGACGATGAAGGACGTCGCCGCGCGGGCCGGAGTCGGCCTCAAGACCGTGTCCCGCGTCGTCAACGGGGAGCCCGGCGTCACCCCGGACACCGAGCGGCGCGTGCAGGAGGCGATCGCCGCGCTCGGCTTCCGGCGCAACGACAGCGCCCGCGTCCTGCGCAAGGGCCGTACGGCGAGCATCGGCCTCGTCCTGGAGGATCTCGCCGACCCGTTCTACGGACCGCTCAGCCGAGCCGTGGAGGAGGTCGCGCGGGCGCACGGCGCGCTGCTCATCAACGGGTCGAGCGCGGAGGACCCGGAGCGCGAGCAGGAGCTGGTGCTCGCGCTGTGCGCGCGGCGGGTGGACGGCCTCGTGGTGATCCCGGCCGGCGACGACCACCGTTATCTGGAGCCGGAGATCGCGGCGGGTGTGGCCACCGTGTTCGTGGACCGTCCGGCCGGGCGGATCGACGCGGACGTGGTCCTGTCGGACAGCTTCGGCGGGGCCCGGGACGGCGTCGCGCACCTGATCGCGGGCGGGCACCGGCGGATCGGCTTCATCGGCGACCAGCCGCGCATCCACACGGCCGCGGAGCGACTGCGCGGCTACCGCGCCGCGATGGAGGACGCCGGCATACCGGTGGCGGACCGCTGGATGTCGCTGGGCGTCACCGACCCGGAGCGCGTGCGGCGGGCCGCCGAGGAGATGCTGACCGGGCCCGACCCGGTGACCGCGATCTTCGCGGGCAACAACCGTGTGACGGTCACGGTGATCCGCGTCCTGGCCGAGCAGCGGCGCTCCGTCGCGCTCGTGGGCTTCGACGACATCGAGCTGGGCGACCTGCTGAGCCCCGGCGTGACCGTCGTCGCGCAGGACGCGGCGCAGCTGGGCCGCACGGCCGCCGAGCGCCTGTTCCGCCAACTGGACGGGGCGACCCTGCTCCCGGAGCGCATCGAGCTGCCGACGCGGCTGATCCGGCGCGGCTCGGGCGAGCTGCCTCCGGCCGACTGACCCGTCAGGCCGGTCCGGGACGCAGCGGTTTCGCGGCCGGGCAGCAGCGCCGCCGATCGACTTCGGCGGCATCGCGCCGGGCGACCAGCTGAGCCCCGGCGCGAACACAGCCGGGAGCCCCGCCACGCCGTGCCACATCCGGCGCGCCCCGGCGAACGGCCACCCGCCCACCGACCCGGCCGGCGGACCCCCGGACACACTTCTGCCCCTCCCCGGCCGACCCCGAGGAGGGGCAGAGTCTTCGCGACGCGCTACGGAGTGCGCGCTGGGGGCTACTTGCCCTTGACCGTCAGGTCGCCGCGGCGCGGGCCCGCGTAGTGCTCGAGCCCGGCGAGGGTGAGGCCGGTCCGGCTGACGACCTCGCCGGAGTCGAGGGCACCGCAGTCCATGCCGCGCAGCAGGTAGCCGGCGAGGGCCTTGGCGGTGGCGGGCTCGTCGGCGATGTCACCGGCGGCCTGCTTGGCGTAGGCGGCGAGGCGCGCGGCGGCGGCCTCGAAGCCCTCGCGGTAGAAGGCGAAGACGGCGGCGTAGCGGGTGGGGATGTGGCCCGGGTGCATGTCCCAGCCCTGGTAGTAGGCGCGGGCCAGGGCGCGGCGGGTGAGGCCGTAGTGCAGGCGCATCGCGTCGTGGACCTTGGCGGTCGTGCCGATCGGCAGGACGTTGGTGGAGCCGTCCGAGACGCGGACGCCCGTGCCGGCGGCGGCGACCTGCATGACGGCCTTCGCGTAGTCGGCGGCCGGGTGGTCGCTGGCCTGGTAGGCGGCGGAGACGCCGAGGCAGGCGCTGTAGTCGAAGGTGCCGTAGTGCAGACCGGTGGCGCGGCCCTCGGCGGCGTCGATCATCTTGGCCACGGCGGCGGTGCCGTCGGCGCCGAGGATGGACTGGCTGGTCTCGATCTGGATCTCGAAGCCGATCCGGCCGGCGTCCAGGCCGTGCTGCTTCTCGAAGGCCTCGACGAGCCGCACCATCGCGGTGACCTGCTCCGGGTACGTCACCTTCGGCAGCGTGAGGACGAGGCCCTCGGGCAGCCCGCCGTGCTCCATGAGGCCGGTGAGGAAGATGTCGAGGGTGCGGATGCCGCGGTCGCGGACCGGGGCCTCCATGCACTTCATGCGGATGCCCATGTACGGGGCGGCGGTGCCGTTCGCGAACGCCTCGGAGATGACGCGGGCGGCACGGGCGGCCGTCTCGTCCTCGTCGGCGTCGGACTTGGGGCGGTAGCCGTCCTCGAAGTCGACCCGGAGGTCCTCGACGGGCTCGCGCTCCAGCTTGGCGCGTACACGGCTGTAGACGGGCTCGGCGAGCTCGTCGCTCAGGCCGAGGACCTCGGCGAACGAGGCGGCGTCCGGCGCGTGCTCGTCGAGCATCGCGAGCGCCTGGTCGCCCCAGGACCGGATGGTGCCGGCATCGAAGGCGTCGCCCGGTACGTAGACCGTGTGGACCGGCTGGCGGGTGCCGGGGTCTCCCGGGTAGCGGCGCTCGAGCTCCGCGTCGACGGGGGCGAGTGAGGCGCTGATGCCCTCGCTGACCGCACCGGCGAGGCTCGTCGACACCTTCTCCTGCTGACCCATTACTGCACCCTCCATATGCTCGATGTTTCCACTCCACGGAATCAACAATCCGCATAGTGAAGTTAACGGCCGTGATGACGTCAGTCAATGGCTCCCTTGCATGGTCCCGTCACGCGGACGGGGGGGGGGGGGGGGGGTCTCACACCCCCCCGGGCCCGCCCGCCCCGGGGGGGGGGGCGGGGGGGCCCCCCCTCGTCTCGGTCGACTACCGGCTCGCCCCGGAATCCCCGTTCCCGGCCGCCGTCCAC